>WQVR01000178.1 GCA_009785775.1 Candidatus Proendomicrobium guianensium | reverse complement strand
TACCCTTAAAAAACCTGCTTGAGCGTAAAGACCTAAAAAATCTGCCGCATGAAAAAGGCTTTTTGTCTAAAAACGCTAACGGCGAAATTATAGACGGCGGGCAACCCGATTATGTTAAAGATTTAAACTCTCTTCCCCTGCCCGACTACTCAGAATTCAAAGATGATATTTTAAACAACAAATACTCCCAACCCCACAGGTTAGACGTTTTAGACGCCCGCGGGTGTATTAATGAATGCCATTTTTGTTACGAGCAATTATTTTGGCCGCATTACCGTTCAATGTCGGCAAAAAGGCTTTTTGAGCAAATTCAAAAACATATGGCGGATTTTCCGCAAATAAACTATTTTTATTTTAACGGCTTGCTCATAAACGGAGATTTAAAAAAACTCGAAGAGTTTTGCGATTTGATAATAGAAAATAATGTTAAAATTTCATGGGCGGGGCAAGCCACAGTACGAGATGATATGACGCCAGAACTTTTAAAAAAAATGCGGCGCGCAGGCCTTGGCTGGGTGGGCTACGGCATAGAAAGCGGCAGTCAAAAAGTTTTAGACGCAATGAATAAAAAATTTACCGTACTCGGAGCCATAGAGCTTTTAAAAAACACGCGCGAAGCGGGTATTGCTTTTCAGGTTAATATGATGTTCGGCTTTCCTACCGAAACGGAAGAAGACTTTCAAAAAACGCTAAAATTTTTAGTACATGCGCGGCCTTATATAAACTCGATACTTGCAAGCCAAAGTTTTTTTACGCTTGAAAAAGGCACTTATGTACGCAACCACCCCGAAAAGTTCGGCATTACAGACTCGCGCCACCACCTATACTGGAAAGCCGATAACGGTAAAAATGATTATGCCGCGCGTTTTGACAGATATGAAAGATTTTGCCGCCTTGCGCTTGAGCTTAAAATACCCGAAACGTCAGGCATATCAGAAGTTAAGCCGGACAAGCACTTTTTGCTTGGCGAATATTACTTATACGACAAAAACTATGCCAAAGCATTAGAACACTTTGAAATATCTGAAGCAACCGAGTATAAGTCTAAAGAAGTGTATGAACGCATTGCAGCATGTAAAAAGGAACTCTAAACACAATGAGCGAACTTAAAAGTTTTATATATGATATTGGCGAAACGTTTGAAAAATATTCAATAACCGAACCCTTGCGGGCGCAAGAACCCGAGGAACTACACCTTGAGTTAACCTACAATTGCAATACTTCCTGCCTTATGTGCAATTTGCGCCATTTACAAGACAACTCAAGAAAAGAAATGTCGCTTGATGACATTAAAAATTTTATTACAAATTCCAAATTTTTAAAAAATATAAACTACATAGTAGTTTCTGGCGGAGAAGCGCTGGGAAGGGCTGATATTGTAGACATTATAAAATTTTTGCGCGATTTTTACCCTGACACCGAAATTTTAATACTCTCAAACTTATTTAACACAGCTTTCGTACTTGAAAAATTAACCGAAATAAAAAACACCGTAGGCACGCATAAACTTTCCATAGGAAGTTCGCTAGACGGCATAGGTGAAACGCACAACAAAATACGCAATACTCCTGATGCTTTTGAAAACTTAAACCGCAGTTTAGCTGCTATTCGCAAAGAGTTTCCTGAAATATATTTTAGCTTAAATTTCACAATGCTTCCCCAAAACTACAATCAAATGTTAGAAGTTTACGATTTTTGCCAAGCTAATAATTATCACGTTTCTTTTCAGTTGCTTGTACAAAAAAAAGAAACAGAATATTTTAACTTTGAAAACCATATAGAAGAAGTTGAACGCCAAATAGATTTAATAGCAAATAAAATGTTAAACGCCCACAATTTAGACGCCAAAGATATCCCCCGCCTTTTACAAAATGAAGGGCTTGTATCACAGTTTTTGGCTTTATATTACATTGTAAAATATTTAAAAACTCCTAAGCGTTTTTTCCCTAATTGTCCGTGCGGTTCTAAATTTGCCATGCTTAATCCTTTTGGCGAAGTTTACTTTTGTCCGGTATACAAAGATGTTTTTGCCGGAGACGTCACAAAAGAAAATTTTGACGTTTTGTGGAGTTCAGAGAGCGCTGCAAGCGCCCGCAAGTTTTTCGAAGCGCGCGAGTGCCACTGCTGGCTTACATGCACTAACGGTTATATGCTTGGCAAAGCATTTCGCACAGGCAAAGACATTTACTTAAAAAACTTAAAAGGCGACGCCTAAAATAATGCTAAGCATTACCGTATTAGTACTACTTTCAAAACACAACCCCAATATTCATATTAATATCAGGCGCATTGCTGAAAGCGGCGCAAATATTAGCATTGTGGTAAACGGTTTCAATTCGGGTACCGCGTTTTTTTTATCTATGTTACAAATGGACTTTCCCCTTGTAAAAACCTTTACCCTTGACGAGCCCCTTAAAAAATGCGACGCGCGCAATTATGCCGTAAGCGTTGTAGATACTGATATTATATACTGGATAGACGATGACGCTTATTTTGCCGGAGACAACATAACCCTTTTGCAAAAT
>WQVR01000177.1 GCA_009785775.1 Candidatus Proendomicrobium guianensium | reverse complement strand
TCCGTTAGTTATAATCCTTTTTTCAATTAAGATTTTTTTATCAAAAACAAACTGACCTTTATTTGTACCGTCTGCAACTTTTATAATAATAAACTCTATGTCATCTGTGCTGTCAAACGGCATATTTACGTTGTCGGGGCGTTTATATATGGTTGCAAACTGACCGATTTTAATAGGGGTTGTTTGAGCATTGCGGATAATGGTATTTTTATTTGAATTTATAATTGTCACACTTTATTACCAGTTGCCCTATGTATTAACTTTACGGTAAGATGACTCAATCCCACGCAAATACTACGGGGGATTGTTAAAAGATAAGAGTTTATGGAAGTTCGTTTAAAAAGTTATGAATTAAAAAGGTTCCGCGTTGAAAAGTAAGCACTGTAAAATTTAAAAGGTACCCTCTTCTTTGCGGCCTTAACGTAGCAATTCTTTGACCCATGCGGACATGGTCTCCGACGTTTACTGTAATGTCGGCAAGCCCTCCGTAATAGAAAAACTTATTGCGGTCGGGGTTGAATATCCAAATATAATTTCCCGCGCCCATACCGAAAGTTCCGCTTTGTACAAATACTACAATACCGTCGGCAACAGATATAACATTTATTGTGCCCCTTTCCCGCGCGCGCGAGTATCTTACAAAAAGCCTTAAATATTCGTTTGCGCCAAACTGTGGCGAAAAAAAGCCCGTCTCGCGTTGGCTTTGGGCAACTGTGCTAAAAAAGCGTCGGGGTCTGTCTATATTTGCCGACGTAAAACCTTCAAGGGGAAACACACGCGCCGCGCTTTCTCCCTCAAAATCTTCAAACTGTCTTGCAAGCGCTTCCACGCGCCTTGTAGCATTGTGTTCAGCTTCGGCAACAGTATAGCTGCCGCGTCTTAAAGCGTGTTCAAATTCGTACCACTGCTCTAGCGCGCATGTAGCAAAAAGCGCGGTATTAAAAAACGCAACGGCAAACAAAACTGCAAAAAAACTTTTCATGGTATAAACCCCTGCGAAATATTTGTATTATGCTGATGTTTTTATATATAATCTAACCGTCATTATAGCAAATAATAAAAGGGTTTAACTTTATTTTTATGGGCTACAAAATAGGCATAGTTTATAACAATTCAAAAAAACACGTAAACGCCCTTGTAGGCGAACTTTGTGTTTGGCTTAAAAACAAAAACTGTAAGGCTGTGCTTTTTCCGTCAAATGCCTTAGTTAAAGTTTCTAAGGTTGATTTTGCCTTGTCGCTTGGGGGCGACGGCACGCTTTTAAAAGCCGCACGCGCTTTTGCGCCTTTGGGCGTTGCCATAAAAGGTATAAATTTGGGAACGCTTGGTTTTTTAACAAATGTTGAAGGCACAGAAATTTATAAAGCCTTAGAAGATATTATAGAAAATGGTATACTCGCGGAAAACAGGCAGTTGTTTTGCGCAGAAATTTCACTTGGCAAAAAGAAAATAAAAACGGTTTTTGCTAATGACTGTTTTGTTAAAAGCGGCTGTAACGGCAGGCTTATATCGCTAGATGTTTTTTCCGGAAACAGTTTTGTCGCCGAATATAAAAGCGACGGCATTATAGTTTCAACGCCTATGGGCTCTACTGCTTACTCTTTGGCGGCGGGCGGGGCAATAGTTCACCCCGCGCTTAATGTAATGCTTCTGACTCCCATATGCCCGCATACGCTTACCCAGCGCCCCATGATACTTCCTGCAAGCACCTCAATAACCATTTCAACAAAAGGCAAAACAAAAAATGATAAAGTTGTTGTTAATATAGACGGTCAGGAAAATTACGCCCTTAATAAAGATGGCTGTGTGAAAATAACCGCTTATCCAAAACCCTTAAAAATTATAAAAAACGCAGGTGCGGGATATTTTGAAACTTTGCGCAAAAAACTTAAGTGGGGCGTATAGTTAATGTTAGAGCGCCTTTCGGTAAAAAACTACGTTTTAATTGAAGATATTAATATAGATTTTACAAAAGGTTTAACTGTTATAACAGGGGAAACCGGCGCGGGAAAATCTATTTTAATGGGCGCGCTTGATTTGCTTTCAGGCGCGCGCGCTGAAAACTTGCTTGTGCGCCGCGGCGCGCAAACTTGTGTTATAAGCGCTGTTTTTGACATAAGCAAACTTCAAAATATTAAAAAAATTTTAGACGAACTTGGAATATCTTGTGAAGATTCAAGCCTTTTTGTTCGCCGTGTTATAGACGGTTCAGGCAAAAGTAAAGCTTTTATAAACGACAATCCCGTAAACATTTCAACGCTGGCTTTAACAGGAAAGCATTTAATAGACTATCACGGGCAAGACGCGAAACATTTTTTATTTGACAATAACTACCAGTTGCAAACTATAGACGGGCTTTGCAAAAACACGGCAGATTTATCCAAACTTTCGCAGATTTACAGCGAATATAAAACCATAGAAAATAAAATTAAATCGCTTGAAATGTCTGAGGCAGAACGCGCAAAAAAAATAGACCTTTACGATTTTCAATTAAATGAAATTAATGAGGCTTCATTAGTTTTAGATGAAGATGTGGCGCTTGAAGAAGCCTTACCCTCTCTTAAAAATGCCGAAAAGATAGCTGCCAGTGCCGAGC
>WQVR01000176.1 GCA_009785775.1 Candidatus Proendomicrobium guianensium | reverse complement strand
TTTTTTACAGGCACGTTTTTATAGTCTTTAACAGTAAGTTCGGGGTTACACTCTGCCTTAAAGCGATACTTTAAGCATTCGCCTTCTTTAAGGCTTACTTCTTCAATTAAAGGAAAATCTATGGGTGAAAATTTGTGTTCGTCAAGCGCACCGAATATAGTTTTTTTAATAGTATTTTCTATTACGCGTTCTTTGGCTGTGCCCGCAAAATTTTCTTTTATTTTTTCCATAGGCACTTTACCTTGCCTGAAGCCCGGAAGTTTTGCCTCTTTTGAAATTTCGCTAAAAACTTTTTCATATTCCGCGTCTGTTTCAGATTTAGGCACTTCCACGTTTACTATTATTGAACAAGATTTTTTTTCTAATACCGATGATTTAAAATCGCACTTTTTTTCTGAACTCATTTTATCCTCTGTGGTTTGATTTAAAGATTACTTGTGTTTTTTCGAAGGGTTTTGGCATTTTACCGACGCCAACACCCAAAAAGCCTGACAAATCTTTGCGAAGTTTTTGGAATTTTTACGACGCCTGCGACAGCGAAGCGTACTGATGTACGCGAGCGGAAAGCAAAGAAAGTAAAAATTTCAAAGGCGAAGTAAAAAGATGTGCGGGCGGAGGGACTTGAACCCCCACACCTTGCGGCATATGGTCCTAAGCCATACGCGTCTGCCAATTCCGCCACGCCCGCATTCTTTTGTGCTTGCTGTTGTCTGGGCTAAAAACACCCATGCTCCAGCACATGCCCGCAAATTTTACCAAAAGAGATACTGAAAAGTCAACCGTTTTTGATGTTAAAAAAATACGCACTTTTTGCTTGACTTGCCGCGCGCAAAAGTATATAATGGGCGGGATTTTTACTTAAATTAGTTTCAAACCTATATTGGGGGAACGATGGCACGTATTCTTTTAAAAAATGTCTGGAAACGCTACGGAAATCTGGACATCGTGAAAGGTTTTGACTTAGAAATTCAAGACAAAGAGTTCTGTATTTTGGTAGGCCCTTCGGGTTGCGGAAAAACTACCACTCTTCGCATGATAGCCGGCCTTGAAGAAATTTCCGACGGTGAAATTTTTATAGACGACGTAAAAGTAAACGATATCCCCCCTAAAAACCGCGACATTGCGATGGTATTTCAAAGCTATGCCCTTTACCCGCACATGACGGTTTACGATAATATGGCATTCGGTCTTAAATTGCGCGGTTACTCAAAGCGCGAAATTGACCAACGCGTTAAAGAAGCCTCTGAAATTTTAAGCATAGAACACCTATTAGAACGCCGCCCCAAGCAACTTTCAGGCGGACAACGCCAACGCGTTGCAGTAGGCAGAGCAATAGTAAGAAAACCCAAAGTGTTTTTGTTTGACGAACCTCTCTCCAACCTTGACGCAAAACTAAGAGTACAAATGAGGGCAGAACTAAAAAAACTGCACGAACGCCTTCAAAGCACAATGATATACGTTACCCATGACCAAACCGAAGCCATGACAATGGGCGACAAAATCTGCGTAATGAAAGACGGCTTGATACAACAAGTTGCAGGCCCCATTGAGCTTTACGACAAGCCGGCAAACAGGTTTGTGGCGGGCTTTATAGGTAGCCCCCCCATGAACTTTCTTGAAGTAGATGTTTTAGAGAAAGGCGAAAATATAGTTTTAAATGAAGGAACTTTTGAAATAACCTTGCCCAAATCTTATAAAGAATCTGTTGTAAAATATGTCGGTCAAAAACTTTGCTTAGGCATACGCCCCGAGGGCATTTATGACAAACTTTTCTTCAATTTAGCTAATAAAGACGTTGCGAGTTTTTCTGCTACAGTAGATGTTGTAGAGCCGCTAGGAAGTGAAATTTACCTGCATTTAAACACAGGTAAAAACACGCTTATAGCTAAGGTAGACGCGCATAATCAGGCACGTAGCAACCAAGTTATAGAACTTATATTAAACCTATCTACCATTCAGCTGTTTGACTTAAGCACAGGGCAAACTATAATATAACACCGTAACGCAAATAACATAAAAACCCAAAGCCCTTTTCACAGTTCGCGGCTTTGGGTTTTTTTAAGGACTCAAACTCTTAAGGAACTAAAATGAATAAAAAAACCGTCCAAAAACTTCTCAAAGCGGCGCAAAAACCCTCTGAGCTTGCGCGCAAAATGCACCCTTTTTATAAGGGTAAAATTGAAATTGTGCCAAAGTGCCGCGTAAAAAATTTTGACGACTTTTCCGTTTGGTACAGCCCCGGCGTTGCCGCCGTTTGTAAAGATATTGCCGCCCGCCCCGAGCTTGTATACCAACACACAAACAAAGGCAATTCCGTAGCCGTAGTTTCAGACGGAACAAGGGTACTCGGGCTTGGAGATATCGGCGCGGAAGCCTCTATGCCCGTAATGGAAGGCAAAGCTTTGCTTTTTAAGTACTTAGGCGGCGTAGACGCCTACCCTATATGTTTAGACACAAAAGATACTAAGCAAATAATCGACACTGTAAAAATTTTACAACCGTCTTTCGGCGGTATTAATTTAGAAGATATTTCACAACCAAAGTGTTATGAGGTTTTAGACACCCTGCGTAAAGAATGCCGCATACCCGTCTGGCATGACGACCAACAAGGCACAGCCCTTGT
>WQVR01000175.1 GCA_009785775.1 Candidatus Proendomicrobium guianensium | reverse complement strand
TGTAGAAAAAGGTAAAGAAATTACGGGCAAAAATATTAAAGCGGGTGATGTTTTAATAGGCTTACCCTCAAGCGGCCCTCACTCTAACGGCTACTCCCTCATACGTAAAGTTTTCTCTGATAAAGAATTAAAAAACAACGCGAAGGCGTTGCTGGCCCCCACAAAAATTTATGTTAAAGAAATACTTGCTGCCATTAAAAAGTTTAACGCAAAAAAACAAAATATAACAGGCATTGCCCATATTACCGGCGGAAGTTTTTACGACAAAATTATAAGAATTGTCCCTAAAAATTTGGGCATAGTTATAGAAAAAAATGCGTGGCGCACTCCCGATATTTTTAAAAAAATACAAGAAAAGGGAAAAGTGCCCGACACTGATATTTACCGCACGCTTAATATGGGAATAGGCATGGTTGTTATAGTTAAGCCTGCACAGGTTCTAGCGGTTAAAAAGTTTTTTAAGGGCGCAAAAGCGATAGGTTACATAAAAAAAGCGCCAAACACAGTTGAAATAATATGAAACGCCTTGCGATACTAGCTTCAGGCGGCGGCTCTAATGCGCAAGCAATAATAGACGCTTGTAATAATGGTGTTTTAAAAGGTTTGGCTGAAGTTGTTGTTGTAATAACTAACAATCCGAATGCAAAAGTTTTAGACCGTGCAAATCTAGCAAATATTCAGTCTGAAGTAAGCAGTGATATTTTAAGCGCTTTAAATAAATACAAACCCGACATTGTTTGCCTTGCAGGTTATATGAAATTGGTGCCTAAAGAGGTAATAGACGCGTATACGGTTATCAACATTCATCCTGCGCTACTCCCAAAGTACGGCGGTAAGGGAATGTACGGGCGGCATGTTCACGAGGCTGTAATTAAAGCGGGTGAAAATATTTCAGGCGCGACGGTGCATTTCGCAAATGAAAATTATGATGAAGGAAGTATCATAATGCAACGTGAAGTAAACGTTTTAAAAAGCGATACTCCTGAAAGTTTAGCCGCGCGCGTGCTAGAGGCAGAACATAAACTTTACCCCGCAGCACTACGCAAAGTAATAAAAAGCAAAGAAGTAAAAGGCTATATTATACACGTTAAGGGCGATGAAGTACGCAAAAAACATATGGACGCCCAAATTAAAGATATCGGCATATTTTGCGATTTTATTTTAGACGGTAATCAGGAAGAAATTACGCAAGAAGTTTTAGACACAGCGTTTTCGGGCGGCTTTAGAAATGTCAGAAAGCCCAATGGCAGAGATAAACATTTCAACTTAGGCACGGCTTCCTGCACATATAAGCATATGCAAGCCTTGAGAGATATTGTAAAAAATAATATTCCTTACGGCGTAGTTTTTGAAAACGATATAATTTTAGATAAAAAATTTACCGATATACTTTTTAAAGCCATAGCCGAAATAAAAGAAAGAAGTTTAAAGAATTTAGTTGTAAGCCTTGAAGATACAATGTTAAAATATGTTCCCCGCAGCAAAAGGGTAAAAGGGCAGTTAATATATCCTAGCCCTACAGGTTATATAAGGTTTGCGGGTGCTTATTTATTTGATTTAGAGTATGCAAAAAATATGCTTAACTACGTTGACACAAACGGCATAGACGATGTAATAGATTGGCTTATAAACAACAGGCAGGCGCAGGGGGGGGGGTACATGGGCATATACTGGTTGCACCCCACTATAGCTGTAGGCGGCTCGGTAACAGGAGACATCGGCTCGTATTTTACTAATAGGCGTTATTATGGATTTTTTAGGAAAATGTCGCGTTTGTCACAAAAAGTTTATAAGACAATTTTGTGGAATTTAAGGTAGGGGGTAAAATGATATCACGCTACTCAAAACCCGAAATGGCAAAAATATGGTCTGACGAAAACAGATTTCAGCAAATGTTAAATGTTGAAATTTATGCCGCGGAAGCTATGGCGGCTATAGGTCAAATTCCAAAAAGTGTTGCTGCCAACATAAAAAAGAAAGCAAAAGTTAATGTAAAACGCATTAATGAAATTGAAGCAACAGTTAAACACGAAACCATAGCTTTTTTAACTGCTGTGGGCGAGCCCGTTGGTAAAGACGCGCGTTATATGCATTTGGGTTTAACGTCTAACGATGCTTTAGATACAGCGCTTGCCGCCCAAATGCGCGAAGCAACAAAACTGCTTATAAAAGAAACAAAAACGCTTGCAAAAATTACTAAAGCACTCGCGCTAAAGTACAAAATGACCCCGACAATGGGAAGGACACACGGTGTCCACGCTGAACCTATGACATTCGGGCTTAAAGTTTTGTCTTGGTATAGCGAAGTAGAGCGTTCTGTAAAAAGGTTGGAAAGTACTTTAAAAGAAATAAGCTACGGCAAAATTTCAGGCGCTGTGGGTACAATGGCGCATTTGGACAAACGCGTTGAAGCTTATGTTTGCAAAAAAATGGAATTAAAGCCCGAGCCGGTTTCAACCCAAATTATTCCGCGCGACAGGCATTCTGTTTATTTTTCCACGCTTGCGCATGTCGGTGCAGCGCTTGAGCGTATTGATACAGAAGGTCGGCACCTTAAACGCACGGAAGTTTTAGAAGTTGAAGAGCCGTTTAGCTACGGCCAAAAAGGCTCGTCGACTATGCCGCATAAACG
>WQVR01000174.1 GCA_009785775.1 Candidatus Proendomicrobium guianensium | reverse complement strand
CTTGCAGATTTTTTTGGAAGGTTTAGTGGCAAAAATTTAGTTTCAGGCGCGAATACCGCGCTTGTAATGTCAGGCAATATAGGTTTTGAAAATTTCACATTAAACGGCTACTTAAATATTACCGCCCAAGACGGCGTAAGCGTTATGCTTAGCGGCGCGTTAGAAAATGCGGGCGTACAAAGAAATTTTATGTCTGCAGGTGATGTGCTGCAAAATATCCAATCATCTGATATTGAAGTAGTGCAAGAAGCAATGAGGGCTGAAAGGTTTAATGTAAATGCCGCGCTTAATATAAATTTTGTGATGCCCGGTAATTATACTGCTGTAGTAAAAGGTAATCAACTTGTTGTAACCAGAGCAGAAGATGGCGCCGTAAGAGCATTCGAACTTACGGGGCAAACCCAAACCATAGAAGTAGGAGGTATTGCAAACACGGCAGACATAACTATAAACGGGGAAGTAATAGAAATAACAAGGTACATGGATGAAAATGCTACAGACGTATTAACCAACCATAATAGACCGCTTGATAATTTTGTGGTAAGCGGTAACAATAATGTAAGGCTTAGAAGTTTAGACTTCACTCGCGGCGGAACGGTAAAAATAATAAGCAACTCAAGGCATGAAGTTGAAATATCCGCTGAAATGCTTGTTACAAATTTCCGCGGTATAGAAATTGCAGACGGTAGGGCAGTTCTTGAAAATGCCGTAATTACAATAGATGAAAGGGGCAATATTTCTTCTCTAACCATAAACGGAGTAAGCGCTACAAAGCTACAAGCAGACAGAGGTATTTTAGCGATTTCCCTTTTAGGCCATGGAGTCAGTATAAATCGCGTTGCCGATATTATTGCCGCTATGGTAAGCGGTATTGATTTTAATGCGAAAGCTATTAGAGAACTAAACAGAGAGGGCATGGACATGAGGTTTATGCTTCCGTTTATTGCAAATATAAACACTTCACATATAGAAAGGCGCAGCGAGAGTGATATTAGGTCTATGGTAAATGCTATTATGGCTACAGTTTTCTCGGTAGAGTTAAGTTCGGCTCAAGATATTGTAACTTATCGCGAAGCTTTACAGACTCTTATGAGAGAAGCCCGCAACGCGAACAAAAGGGTTGTTTTAAACTTTAGGCCTGAAAGCCCCGAAGAAGCCGAAGCCATTATAGAAATGATAAAAAGAGGAGATTTGGCAAACTTAAGAATAAATTTTAGAAACACCAGATATCTTGTAGGTGTTGACGGAGTAAAGTTTGACTTTACCGCCATAGATGATGTGCTTACGGCAGATAGGTTTAACGGCATAAGAACAAGCTTAGAGAATGTGCCGTCTATGGTTGTGAGAGAAAATTCCACACCTACAATGCTTATAAATTCAAAGCATTATGGGCGTAGTCAGAATAACCTTATTCAAGGTATTGACGATTTCAACGATTTTGTAAACTTAAGCGGAATATATAACAAAAGCACGGTAGATGCGGAAAGTAGAATAACTGCCGCGATGAATGCAGTACAAGACGGCGCGCCAGGGATATTTTCAGATTATGAATTTTTTGAGATGTTGGCATTAAACAACATAGGTATGGACAGCATGCAAGTCCGTTTAGTTGAGTTTGTTAGAGAGTGGGCAAGGCATGTAGGCAGAAGTCCGGAAAGTATGTACAGAACTGCAAGGCGTACAGGCTTTGGGCGCATCGACGTAATAGAAGCGGCGCAAGCTAATGAAGCTGAGTTGCTTGCAGTATTAGCAAACTTAAAAACCAAAGGACTTAGGGATGAATCCGGCATAGCGCCTAACCAAACAAGCGACCATTTGCGCATTTGGCTTTCCAAAGTTTTAGACGTTGAAGAAAGGACGGTAGCCACGGTAGCGGGCGCAAGAGGCCATCTGCGCGGAGTTCTTGAAAGAATGTTAATTGAGAGAATTGCCGCCACAGAAGGCAGGGTAAGAAGTTTTGCCTATATAACAAATATGGATGTTTACAGAACAACACTGGTAATGGCAGCGATGAACGGTCTTAGCGATGACCAGATAATAGGCGCATTAAGAAATACCAAAGGCAAAAGTCTTGTGGTGTTGCTTGGAGATGAGGAAGGCATAGGTATAGTTACACAAGAAGAAGCAAACAGACTGACATTTGCAAGTGCACAAAGTTTATCTCAAATAGCAATAAATACAGCCATTTCAGAGCTTGAAAGACAAAATATTGAAAACGGCAACGAAGCACAAGCTATAGCCTTGGAAAGTTTATTGTTTAAGCTTGGCGGTTTTGACCCTCTTGATATTAGAGTAACGAGAGCAAGCGCAGTTTCCACAGATATCAGGGCGGTGCAAGCAATACTGGCCGCGGCGTAAAATAAGTAGCACGGTAGTAAATGCAGTAAAGCTTTACTTTACCGAAAGCCCTTGGGCGTAACCTCCCAAGGGCTTGTTTTTTGTTGCACGCTCAAGTTATATAAGCTATAATTGAAGAAATGTTTATACTATCAAGAGTGTTCGCCTAGGAGACTTTTTATGCGCAAATTTAAAATGTTTTTACGAAATAATAAAATTTGGGTGCTTATTGCCATTGTAGGCTCTACCCTGCTTTTTTTGGCAATATTCGGGTTAAGCCGCCTTGAATCTTTTTACCGTAACTT
>WQVR01000173.1 GCA_009785775.1 Candidatus Proendomicrobium guianensium | reverse complement strand
GTTAGTAAGCGAAATTATGTGTGTATGTTGGCAGTGATTATACAAAATGCTTCATAAAAACACAATATGTTTTTCGGGTTTTTACTTGAAAAGATATGAGGTTTATACTTTTACACTTTGGCGGAAAAGCCCTGTTTTTGAAGTTCGCGTGCGATGTCTTTTTTCTTTAGGGCTTCTTTTTTGTCAAAAGTGTTTTTACCGCGTGCCAATGCTATTAAAACTTTGATTTTTCCGTTTTTGGAAAGATAAACTTCCAAAGGTATGGCTGTAAGACCCTTTTCTTTAACTTTGGCAGAAAACTTTAAAGCTTCTGTCTTATGAAGTAACAACTTTCTGGAACGTTTTGCGTCGTAACTAAGCACGTGTGACGACATTTGCGTGTAAGGCGCTACATAGGCTGCTTCTAAAAACGCTTCTCCCTTTTTAAAGCTTACAATGCTGTCTATAATGCTTATGTTTGAGTTGCGTGCAGACTTAACCTCGTGCCCGCTTAAAACTATTCCGGCTTCTAAGCGTTCCAGTATTTCGTAATTATGAAAAGCTTTGCGGTTAGACGCAAGGACAGTGTTTGCCATAAAATTAATATATATAATAAATATTAAAGGGTCAACAGCTTGCGGTTTTGTTGCATAATTTTGTACAATAATTGAGATATTCTAATTTCAGGGGGTAGTATGAAAAGACGTGATTTTATTGTTAAGTCGTTACTTGCGGCGGCAGGTACTGCTGTGCTAGGCGGTTGCGCACCGGGTGGAAGAAGAACTGAACTTGGCGCTACCGGTACAGGTATAGACACAAGAAGATTCCAACACTTAGACATCCCCGCACTCGGGCTTGGCGTTATGAGGCTTCAGCTTGTGCCAAATGCCGCCAACAATACTCAAATTGACATGCACAACTTTGAACAAATGGTTGATTACGGCATGCGCCATGGCATGAATTTTTTTGATACTGCCTGGCACTATCACGGCGGCGAAAGTGAAGGCGCGTTAGGCAGAGTGCTAGAACACTATAAAAGAGACAGCGTTATTATATCTACCAAAAGCCCTACACGCACACTTACCTCAAGAGATGACGTAAGAAGAGTTTTTGACGAACAACTAAGAAGACTACGCGTTGATTATATAGATTTTTACTTGGCGCATTTTTTAAGCCATTTAACAGAAGATACTTTCCGCAATTTCCGCGTTTACGACGAACTTTTAAAAATTAAAGAAGAAGGCTTGATAAAGCACTTGGGTTTTTCTTACCACGGTGAGCATACGCTTTTGCAGAGATTTGTTGATGATTTCGAGTGGGAATTTACCCTTATACAAATGAACTACCTTGACTGGAGAACCGAAAACGAGCCACGCATAGGCGACGTAGGCGCAGGTGTAAGAAATGCTTACAGAAACTATGAAGTTTTAGAACGCGCAGGACTTCCTATAATGGTAATGACTCCGTTACGCGGCGGCGCGCTTACAAGGCTTACCGGTTCTGCGGCGGCATTGCTTCGCGAAGAAGCCCCGCATGACACGCAAGCCTCATTCGGCTTACGTTGGGCTGCAAGCAAGCCTATGGTTTTCAATGTTTTAAGCGGTATGGCTAATGTGCAACAAATGCAGGAAAACGTTGCAACTTTCACCAATATGCGTCCCTTTACGGAAAGATACAACTATGTTGCGCAACGCGTTGCATTTATGCTTCAGCGTCACGGGGAAATCAACTGCACAACCTGTAATTATTGTGTAGGTTGCCCACGCCGTATACCAATAGCAGAAATTTTTGACGCTTACAACGAATACAGAGCTTCAGGCAACGGCGCGGCGTTTCTTGCCCGCTATGACGCTATAGCACCGCAATTCCGTGCGGACAGATGTATCCGTTGCAATTATTGTAACGAGCAATGCCCTCAAGCGCTTGATATTCCGCCACTTCTAGACGAAGTTATCGCGGCCGTAAACAGGCTTAGGGCAGGGTAAAAATGAACAAAAAATATCGTATAAGGGTAATAGTTGCTATTATTGTGGGCGTGCTTGCGGTGCTGGCTTTTTTAGGCATTGCTTACCCCGTAAGGATATTTGACATTCAGCTTGGCGCGCTGGTGCAAAGGGTATTTATAGACTTTTCAATAGTTGCGCTTGCGTTGTTATTGTTTGCCCTTGTAATGACTTTTCTTTTCGGTAGGCTTTATTGCAGCACGCTTTGCCCGTTCGGGCTTTTGCAAGAGGTAGCCTGCACGTTTAAGAAAAAGAATGCCGGAAAACAAAAAAATCTACCTGTTAAATATGTAGTTGCCGCGGCAAGTTTTGGTATGCTTGCCGGCGGCACTGCGTATTATTACCGCCTTGTAGAGCCATACACGTATTTTGGCGCGCTTTTTACGCTTGGCGGTTTGGTAGCTGTTTTAGCGGCTGTTGTCGTAATAATTACGGTGTTTAAAGACAGGGTCTTTTGTACAAATTTTTGTCCGGTTGGCGCGGTGCTTGGGGTTATTTCAAAGTTTTCTCCAAACAAAATTTATATTGAAAAAGACGCCTGTGTTTTGTGTAGCAAATGCGAAAAAATTTGTCAGGCAGGCGCTATAGATTTTAAAGCGAAAGCCATAGATAATGAAATGTGCGTTAAGTGTTTAAAATGCCTTAACGGCGTTTGCCCCACTAAAGCTATAAAATATGGTTGCAACTGCAAGAAAGAAAAAAATG
>WQVR01000172.1 GCA_009785775.1 Candidatus Proendomicrobium guianensium | reverse complement strand
TACAGACGCTAATGTAAACGCTATGCTTGAAAATCTTGCCGACAGAAACGCCAAATTGGTACCCTCAGGCACGGGCGTGGTAGGTGAGGGAAGTTTTGTTATGGTAAATTATCAGGCTTACGACAATGGCGTAGCTTTAGAAAAAGTAGAAGCTAAAAACCATATGTTAGATTTATCTAACGAAAACACGGTTAAAGGTTTTAAAGAAGGTTTAAAAGGTTTGAAAACAGGCGAAAGCAAAGATGTTGAAATAGAGTATCCCGCAGACTATGTAAATAAAGATATTGCGGGTAAAAAAATTGTTTTCAAAACAGACGTGCTTGAAGTAAAAGAGAAAGAACTTCCAAAAATAGACGATGAATTTGCAAAAGACATGGGCACTGAAAATTTAGAAGACTTAAAAAATAAAATTAAACAGTCGCTTGAAGCCGAAGAAGTTAAACGCCAAAAAGGCGATGTCGAACGCCAAGTAGTAGAATACTTGCTTGAAAAAAACAAGTTTGAAGTGCCTGAGTCTATGGTAGCCCAACAAAAAAAGCACTTGCTTGAAAAAATGAAAGATTACTTTACAAAGCAGGGCGCGCCTAAAGAGTTTATAGACGCTCAAGTGGAACAATCTAAAGATAAATATGATGTAGAAGCCGACAAAAACGTAAGACTTTCTTACATTTTAAACATACTTGCCAAACAGGAAAACATACAAGTAACAGATGAAGACCTTTCTGCCGAAATGGAAAAAATGAAAGCAGGCAACCCTAACAGAGTTGCCGATGTTGAAAAATATTTTAAAGAACATAAAACAGATATTTCATACTCAATGAAAGAAGACAAAATATTTAACTTTTTGCTGGATAATGCCAAAGTTAGCGAAAGTTCAAAAGATATGCCCGTTAATAAGAAAGCCTAACTGCCAAAGGGGGAAACATGCCCAGTATAATACCTACAATTATTGAGCGTAGCCCGCAGGGCGGACAAACGGGGTATGACGTTTATTCGAGGCTCTTAAAAGACCGTATTGTTTTTGTTGGCGCCTCTGACGGTTCTGTTAATACAGAGTCTGCGAATGTTATAATAGCGCAGTTACTGTACTTAGATTCTGAAGAGCCAGGTAAAGATATTAATATTTATATTAACTCTCCCGGCGGCATGGTAACGGCAGGGCTTGCCGTATACGATACAATGCAATACATTAAAAGCCCTATAACTACAATTTGTATGGGCATGGCAATGTCTTTTGGGGCGGTTTTGCTTGCCGCAGGCACAAAAGGCAAGCGTTACGCCTTAAAACACTCCCGCATAATGATACATCAGCCTTTAATATACGGTGGGGGACTCTCCGGTACGGTGTCGGATATTAACATAGAAACCGCCGAACTTTTAAACACCAAGCAAAAACTTTCCGCCATAATTGCCGCACACACCGGCAAAACTACCGAACAAGTAATAGCAGACACAGAACGCAACTTTTATATGTCTGCCGAAGACGCAAAAAATTACGGCATAATAGACGAAATTATCACAAGCAGGAAGCAATTATAATATGACTACAACATTACCGCCCAAACCGCCTCCGCCGCCAAAGCCGCCTAACCAATATAGATGTAGTTTTTGCGGTAAGGCAGGCACGGCAAGGCTTGTCGGCAGTGGAAACGGCAGCTTTATATGCGAAGACTGCGTTAAAAATTCACAAAAAATATTGTCTATGCTTGAACGCGAGCAAGACAAAAAAACCGAAACTCTGCCGCTACCTACGCCAAGCGCCATAAAAGTTTTTTTAGATGACTATGTTATAGGGCAAAATCATTCTAAAAAAGTGCTTTCTGTGGCGGTGTATAACCACTATAAAAGGCTTGAGTCCAAAGCAAAAGACAGCAAAGACGGTAATGATACCGAATTGCAAAAATCAAACATCTTATTGCTTGGTCCCACTGGAACAGGCAAAACGCTTATGGCGCAAACATTGGCGCGTATGTTAAATGTGCCTTTTGCCATAGCAGACGCTACAACGCTTACCGAAGCGGGATACGTCGGAGAAGACGTTGAAAATATACTTTTAAAACTTTTGCAAAGCGCCAACTTTGACGTTAAAAAAGCCCAAAGGGGCATAATTTACGTAGATGAGATAGATAAAATTGCACGTAAGTCTGATACGCCTTCCATAACGCGCGATGTTTCAGGCGAGGGTGTTCAGCAGGCTTTGCTTAAAATACTTGAAGGCACCACGGCAAGCGTTCCTCCGCAAGGCGGACGCAAGCATCCGCAACAAGAGTATATTAAAATAGACACAACAGGTATTTTATTTATATGCGGCGGCGCTTTTGACGGAATAGAAAAAATAATAGAACGCCGCATATCTAAAAAATCTTTAGGTTTTATTGAAAACACTTCAGCGGACGGGTTGGAATTAAAAAACGGGAACAATCTAAAAGATTATGTGATGTCGCATGTAACAACAGAAGATTTAATAAAATACGGGCTTATACCAGAATTTGTAGGCAGGGTGCCTGTGATTTCTACACTTGAGCACTTAACGGTAAACGATTTAGTGCATATACTTACCGAGCCTAAAAACGCATTGGTTAAGCAGTATAAAAAAATGTTTTCTTTTGAAGGTGTAGAGCTTGAGTTTACAAAAGACGCCTTAGAGCATATTGCTTCTCAGGCAATAAAAAGGGGCACGGGTGCAAGGGGGTTGCGTTCTATAATAGAGACAACT
>WQVR01000171.1 GCA_009785775.1 Candidatus Proendomicrobium guianensium | reverse complement strand
TATACTTTTTACGGTGCTGTCGTTTAGGGTTTTACATCACTGGGCAGTTTATGCGGTGCCTGTTGTTTTTTTACTGTTATATAACTCGGTGCATATTTCCGTGCGGTACTGGCTTTTAATGATAAGCTTTAAAATGGACAAAGAAATGGCGAAGTTTATGGGATACTTCGAGTTAAAATTTCTTGGCGATGTTATGCGCGTTTTAGGGCTTATAGTTGTTGTTACGGCAATGGTGTGCTATTTTATATTTTTTGGCTTTATCCCAAAGGCGGGGCTGGGTGTGCCTGCAATAGTTATTTACGGCGTGGTGTTTTTGCTTACCATTTTGCTTGGCAAACTTAAAGAAACATACTTGTTTTATCTGTTTTTTATTTTTAGTTTTTTAATAGCCTATTTAAAGGTGACTTTATGATAGAAAAAATTGTTATTGTTAAAAATTCGCAAGGACTTCACGCACGCCCGAGCGCTGTGCTTGTTGAGCTTGCGGGTAAATTTGCCTCAGACATAAAAATAATTAAAGACGAATTTGAAGTAGACGCCAAAAGTATTATGGGTATTATGATGTTAGCGGCAGCCCAAGGTACAGAACTTAAATTTGTTTTTTCAGGCACTGATGAGCAGGAAGCCTGCCTTGCGATAGAAAAAATATTTGATGAAGGTTTTAATGAATAAACCAAAACTTACAGACAATCCCCAAAACATAATTTTAAGCGGCGTTGCGGCTTCAGCCGGTATTGCCGCGGGCAAGGTATATCTGTTTGAGGGCGATGAAATTTCCCTTGTAAAGCACGATATTTCACCGACGGAAGTTGAAAACGAAATAAAGCGTTTTGAAGAGGCTGTTGTAAAAACCAACCATGATTTAGAGGAAATGCAAATTAAACTAAATACTGTGCTTGGTAAAAAATACGCCAAAATTGCTAAAGCGCATATACTTATACTTAAAGACCCCGTTATGAAAACCGGCGTAGTAAAAAAAATAAAGAAAGCATTGGTAAACACCGAATACGCTTTAAGCGAAGTGCTAAAGGAAATACTTGCAACGTTTGACGCTATAGACGACGAATACTTTAAAGAACGCAAACATGATGTTGAAGACGTTGCAAAAAGAATACTTTTAAACTTACTTGGCAAGCAAAAAAACCGTTTGCCTGATTTTAAAGACGAAGTTATAATAGTTGCCCATAACCTGACCCCCGCCGATACTATTACAATGAGGGAAACTCCCGTACAAGCGTTTGTTACAGATGTGGGCGGCAAAACGTCTCACACGGCAATAGTTGCCCAAAGCCTTGAAATACCGGCGGTGGTGGGGCTTAAAAATATTACAAGCCAAATAAAAAACGGACAATATATAATTGTAGACGGCAATAAAGGCGATGTTATTTTAAACCCTGATGAAGCTACTTTAGCCGAATATGAAAGCAAACGTGAAAAGTATTTAACCGCGCGTAGCCGCCTTGACGACATAAAAGGGCTTCCTGCAACCACGCGTGACGGTCACAGCGTATGTATTTGCGCCAATATAGACGCCCCTGAAGACGTGGCGGGCGTGCTAAGCCACGGCTCCAGCTGCGTGGGGCTTTACAGAAGCGAATTTTTATATTTTAACCGCTCTATTCCGCCGACTGAAAATGAGCACTATGAAAGCTACTCAAAAGTTGTAAAAGCTTTAAGTCCTTACGAAGTGGTAATACGCACCATGGACGTAGGCGGCGACAAAATGGCAAAACTTGGTTTTGTAGATATTGAAAAAGAATTAAACCCTTTTATGGGACTTAGGGCGATAAGGCTTTGTTTGAAATATCCTGAAATGTTTATATCGCAACTAAGAGGAATACTCAGGGCTTCGGCGTATGGCAATGCAAAAATAATGTATCCTATGATTTCAAGCCTGTCTGAACTTCGCGCTGCAAACGCTTTGCTTGAAAAGGCAAAGCAGTCTCTTCGCGACGAGGGCATAAAGTTTAACGAGGGAATTCATGTCGGCACCATGATAGAAGTGCCCTCTGCGGCGGTAATAGTTGACGACATTGCCAAAGAAGTAGATTTTTTATCTATAGGCACTAATGACCTTATCCAGTACACCCTTGCAGTAGATAGGGTAAACGAACAAGTAGCAGATTTGTACAACCCCGCCCACCCCGCTATTGTAAAGCTTTTAAAAAATATTATAGACGCAGGGCATAAATATAACAAACCTGTAAGCATGTGCGGCGAAATGGCGGGCGACACAGACTATACTTTGTTTTTACTGGGGCTGGGACTAGACGAATTTTCAGTTTCTGCCGGACAAATACTTAAGGTTAAACAAATTATAAGAAACGCAGACTACGCGCAAGCAAAAAAAATAGCAGATGAAATCTTAAACGCCCCCGACGAACAGGCAATAAGCGACATACTGCAAAAAAATAAAATAAGCGAATAACTAAAAATGGAAAACACAAAAAAACTAAACTCTAACATCAGAAATTTTTGCATTATAGCCCACATAGACCACGGTAAAAGCACCCTTGCCGACAGGTTGCTCGAGTATACCGGCACAATTTCGCGCCGCGAAATGAAAGAGCAAATATTAGACGGCATGGAACTTGAGCGCGAGCGCGGCATTACAATTAAAGCCAAAGCCGCCCGCATGAACTATAAAGCCGCCGACGGTAAAGAATATATTTTAAATTTAATAGATACTCCCGGGCATGTGGACTTTACCTATGAAGTTTCAC
>WQVR01000170.1 GCA_009785775.1 Candidatus Proendomicrobium guianensium | reverse complement strand
TAGCCTGCTTGAAAATAGAAGGTCGCATGAAAAACGCCGAATATGTTTATAAAACTGTTAAAGCATATAAACTGTTGGCTATGTCAGACGAAAGTAATTGCGGTGAAGTTTTAAAAGAAGCAAAAAAGTTTTTAGACTCAGACTTTGCGCGTAAAAAAACCACGTTTAACTTTATCTCTAAATCCGCGGATGTTTTCTCGCCAAATGCGAAACAAGATTTAAGCGTGACCCAAAACCCCGACGAGAGTTTTAAAGATTATCTTAAAAATATAATTTCGTCTGTAAAAATAGAAAAAGCGGCTAAAAAGTTCACTTCTCCCATTTTAATGCAAACGCCAAATCCTGCAAAACCTGTTGCTCGCCGAGAGAAGCTTTTTGTAAAGATTAACGACTTGTCGTGGCTTAGTGTTTTAGATAAAGTTGACGTAGTTATAATAATACCCGCAAATATAAAAAATATACCCGCAGTAAAAAATGATATTTTTTTAGAACTTCCGCCATATATAGACGAACAAAATTTACACTTGTGTAAAAATATTAAAGGCAATATTATAGTAAATAACATTTCTCACTTTAAGCTATTAGAAAACACAGGCTCTAGCCTGCACGTCGGAAAATGGCTTTACGTTACAAACCATTTTGCCGCAAGGCATTTAAAAAAACTTAATGTTAAAAGTTTTACTTATTCCGTAGAGGACGATATTAAAAATATTTCCAATATTGCTAAATATATTTCGGGCGGTATGGTTTATTTGTACGGTCTTGCCGAAGTTTGCATAAGCAAAATGCTTAATAATAGTTTAAAAAACAATGAAACTATAAAATCGGGCGTAGATGAGTTTTGCGTTATAAAAAATCCTAATGAAACCTTACTTTTAACAAAATATCCCACAGTAATTTTTAATAAGAAACGGGAGTTGTTAAAGGCAGGTGTGAGTGATTTTATTATAGATTTATCATATGTTCCCAAAGATGAAACATACCTTAGACTGTTATTAGATGCTTACAATTTAAAACGTCCTTTAACTGGCGCATTTAGCTTTAATATGGAGCGCGGCCTGCGTTAGAAATTGCTTTGTCTTTTGAATTTATGCTTCCTTGCACATCAGCTTATGTATCGTTTCACTTCCGTACACTTCGCTATCGCGCGTGTTGCCTAAACTCAAAATACTGTGCAATTTGTTTATGCGCTAATTTGCTGTTTTTGCTATAATTTGTGAAATTGAAGTGTGGAAAGGTGGCCAGAGCGCGAAGCCCCCGGCCGATTTAACGTTTTAAAAAAGAGTTTTATAAGTTTGATAAAGTTGTATTGTTAAGTAAAAATTGTAACTTGGAAAGGTGGCCGAGCGGCTGAAGGCGGCAGTCTCGAAAACTGCTATAGGGGTAACCCTATCGAGGGTTCAAATCCCTCCCTTTCCGTTTTTGCTTCGCCTTTGAAATTTTTGCTTTCTTTGCGTTGCGCTCGTGTATACTTGCACACGTCGCTTTCGCAGGCGGCGCAAAAACTCCAAATGCTTTGCAAAAAATATTGCGGAAAGGTTCAAGCGTCAACTGCTTGGCGTTTGAAAGGGATTTGAAATATGCCAATATCACGCAGAGAATTTATTAAAAAAGGTCTTATAGTCGCGGGAACTGCCGCGGTAGCGCCTAAATTGTTTGCGGGGGCTGTCCTTGACAGAAGCACTCAAGTTTCTAGTACCGCCTATGTGCCAAAATATATTGAGTTAGAACGCTCGGGCGAACTTGCCCGACGTGAGAAAGCCCTTTGGGATTTATACAGCCCTTGCGTGCTATGCCCCAGGCTTTGTAAAGCCAATCGAGCACAAGGGCAAGCCGGAGCTTGCTCTGCCGCTAGTAGTTTTAGAGTAGCTTCGTATGGTTTGGATTTTGCTTGCGAACCTCCCATTCACGGCACTAACGGTTCAGGCGGGATATTTTTATCGAACTGTAATTTATTATGTGTTTTTTGCCAAAACTGGCAAATTGCGCATCGCGGCGACGGCAGAGAAACCTCTATTGCCCGCCTTGCTGAAATAATGTTGGAACTGCAGCAAAGGGGTGGTCATAACGTAACTTTTATAAGCCCTACACATTTAGTGCCGCAAATTGTATCGGCAATGCGAGTTGCTATTCGTAACGGGTTGTCTATTCCGATAGTATTTGACACCAGCGGCTATGAATCGCTAGAGGTAATAAAACTCTTAGATGGTATAGTAGATATTTATCAGCCCGATTTTAAGTTTCAGGACTCTGCTATTGCGGCTCGTTTTACACACGGAGCCCCAGACTTTGTTACCCATACCGCTGCCGCGATTAAGGAAATGCACCGTCAAGTCGGAGTGCTACAAATTGCTAACGGGCTGGCGTATAGAGGGATATTAATGCGGCACTTGGTTCTGCCTGAAAACCTTAGCGGTACTGATGTCTTTGTCCGTTGGGTTGCAGACGAACTAAGCCCTGATACTCATGTTAATATTAGCCCGCAGTTTTGGCCTGCGTTTCGGTCGCATGAATTCCCGCCACTAAATAGACGATTGACACGAACAGAACACCTCCAAGCAATGCGCTGGGCACGCGCCGCCGGATTACATAATTTTTGGTAGGTGTATAATCAATAGTTTAGATTAAACTACATTTGGCGGCAATATGTTAGTTGCCGGAGGTGACCATGAAGCAGGAGCATTGTATTTGCCTTTTGTATGGGATTTTTGTGCGGGCGAAATAGGC
>WQVR01000169.1 GCA_009785775.1 Candidatus Proendomicrobium guianensium | reverse complement strand
TTCAATTTTTAGAACGCTCCCTGTTTTAAAAAATTTATTCTTTAAAAATTTACCTTAAAGGCATTAATGTAAGTGATTCTAACTCTGTTACAGAAGAATGGTTTAAAAAAGTGGCGCGCGAGTAATTTGTAATTGCTTCTGCAAAGCGCCATGATTCTTCCATAAGAGCAAGCGTGGGTACTTCAAACAATTCATTGCGCATACGAAGAAGCGCCAGTCTGCGCTCTCTTAAGCGTATTTCGTTTCTTAGCGTGCGGGCATTGTTTAGCGAGTTTCTGTATTCGTTATATGCCCTTTCAACGGTTAAGCGCGTTCTGCGTACAAGGTCTTGCAAGTCTGCTTGAGTTTGGCGTATGTTAACATCTGTTTCTCTGGCGTCTATAAAGTGGTTTAAATCGTCAAGTATGGACACGCTTACGTCTATGGTTGTGTTTTCAACACGGCGTGAGGCGTCTATAATTGTTGAAGGTTGCGTTCTGTCGGTAGAAAGTCCCGCGGCAAGCGAATTTCCCCAAAATCCCCACGAAAGCCTTCCCGCAAGCGCCCATGTGCTTGTAAGCCTTAAAGGCTCTGTAACAAAGGCTTCACCGCTTCTTCCGTAAAAAGCCTCAACGTGAAAACTTGGCAAAACTCTCGAGCGTCCCATAACTCTGCGCGCGTGTGACATTTCTATCATAATGCGGGCGGTAATTAGTTCAAGGTTATTTGTAAGGGCAAAGTTTATGCAGTCTTGCAGGGAAAAGGCTATCTCGGGAATATCATCCGGCAGCTCGTCTGAAACCGTTGCGCCTATATCTTCAAGGCTTGTAACGCCTACAATTTCGGCAAGGCGGCGCATGGCAAAGTTTAAGTTTATGCGCGCGGCGGTAAGCATGTCTTGCACTTTGTCGCGGAAATTTTCTGCTTCAAAAAGGTCAAGTTCGCTTATGGCGCGCGCGCGCAGTTCATTTTGGCTTCTAAGCCAAAGGCGTTCAACCTCTAAGAAAGCTTGACCTAAAGCCCTGTATTCTACTTTTAAAGTTAGATATTCGTAATAGGCAAGTTTTATAGATGTGCGCAGTTCTTCCCTTTGGCGGGTAAGGTTGATGCGCGCGGCTTCAAGCATCAGCCTTTCATGTTGCAACATGCCGCTTGTGCGAAACCCGTCAAAAACGGGCTGTATGGCTCTTATTCCTAAGCTTTCCGCGCGGTATTCTTCACGCACAAAATGTCCGGTGTTGATATCTGTTGTAATAGCTGTTCTTCCCTGAGATTGTTGGGTTTGCAAAACAACCTGCGGAAAAAACTGCCGCATGGCGTTTGTAACGCGTATTCTGGAAAGGTTTATTTGGTCTTCAGCGACGCGGATTTGTTGGTTGCGCGCAAAAGCGATTCTAAAACTTTCTTCCAGAAAATCGCTGGTGGCATAAGCCGCCGCGGTGTAGAAAACACCGACAAAAAAAGCGCATAAAAGTTTGCAAAATAAACGATAATTCATACAAGAAAGTATATAAGAAAAAGGTATGCTTGTCAACGAGTTTTTTAGTCTGTTGCGGTGCGGTTAGCGAATAGGAACTTTGTGTCAAAAAGGGGAACTTAGGGTTTTTATGCTGTTTGTGAAATAATATATGCAAGCGATATGCAAATAAAGTAAAAATTTTAAGGGTGAAGTAAAAATAAAAGCCGACGAAGGGATTTGAACCCGCGACCTGCCGCTTACGAAGCGGCTGCTCTACCAGCTGAGCTACGTCGGCTTTAATACGCCAATACTTGCGAAAGATTATACTTTAAACTTCAGGGTCGTGTCAAACCGCGGGTTTAGGTGAGCCCGCGGAGAAATTTTATAAAATTTACGTTAATTTGCTTACAAAAACTTCAAGTCTGTCCATACCTTTTTTAATGTTTTCCATGGAGTAGGCATAAGAAAGCCGCATAAAACCTTCCGCGCCGAAAGCTGAACCGGGCACAACTGCTATTAAAGCTTTTTCAAGCAAAAGTTCTACAAGCTTCATATCGTTTGATATAACTTCACCCTCAAACGTTTTGCCTATAAGCCCCGAAACATTAGGGAAAACATAAAATGCGCCCGTAGGTTTTAGGCAGGTAATGCCCTTAACAGAGTTTAGGCGCTCTACTATATAGTCTCTTCTTTTTTGGAATTCTTTACGCATTGCGGCAACATTTGTTTGCTTGCCGCTTATTGCTTGCACGGCGGCTTTCATAGCTATAGACGTAGGGTTAGAAGTAGACTGGCTTTGAATTTTTGTCATTGCCGAAACAATTTCTTTTGGCGCGGCGGTATATCCCACGCGCCAACCGGTCATAGAGTAAGCTTTTGAAACGCCGTTAATAATTGCCGCATGGTCTTTAGCTTCGGGAACCGTTGAAGCTACCGAGCAAAAATCAAAATTATCAAACACAAGCTTTTCATAGATTTCGTCTGCTACTATAAATATATTGCTTTGGAGGCACTGCTTTACTACGGCTGTAAGTTCTTCTTTAGTATAGGTGCTGCCTGTGGGGTTAGACGGCGAATTAATAACTATTGCCTTTGTTTTTTTTGTTACGGCTTTTTTTATGTCTTCCGGAGTAATTTTAAAACCGTTGTGTTCAGATGTTTGTATTATAACGGGCACAGCGCCCGCAAGATATGCAATATCGGGGTAAGAAACCCAGTATGGCGCGGGAATTATAATTTCGTCGCCGTCGTCAAGTATTGTTTGAAATAAATTGTAAAGCGAGTGTTTTGCGCCGCA
>WQVR01000168.1 GCA_009785775.1 Candidatus Proendomicrobium guianensium | reverse complement strand
TAAAACATAATCATACTTATCAATAATTAATCTTTTTATTTCTTCTATGGTCATTTTGGCAAGGTTTCCTCTGGTTTTTTAGTAATTATACACTATTTGTTTACTCTGGCAAACAACAGCCCAAAAACCGGTTTATTTCCAACATGAAAACGTTTGATTATTCATTGAAAATTTATTAAAATAATAGTTTCTGTCATAGATAGATATGTATTAATTATATGATTTTCCTACAAGTAAGCGCAGAGAGGTAGCAATTATGTTAGTTTATAACAAAAAACAAAAAACATTAGCTCCGGAAGAACATCATTACGAGCTGCAAAACGTAAAAAAGCCGAAGCTTTTCAGGGAAACTTTTCCGTACGCGGAAATACCTAAAATATCGTTTAATAATACTGCAGTGCCTATGAACCCCCCTGATGATATATGGATAACTGACACCACCTTTCGCGACGGCCAGCAAGCTATTACGCCCCTTACGGTAGAACAAATTTCAACATTATTTGACTTTTTACACAAGCTCGGCGGCCCTAACGGCATGGTAAGGCAAACGGAATTCTTTTTATATACCGACAAAGACAAAGCCGCGGTAAGAAAGTGTCAGGAAAAGGGCTATGAATTCCCGCAGATAACCTCATGGATACGGGCTACAAAAAGCGATTTTAAACTTGTTAAAGAAATGGGCATTAAGGAAACCGGTATTTTAACTTCTTGCTCGGACTATCATATTTTCTCAAAACTTAACAAGACAAGACGTGAAGCGCTGGATATGTACCTTGACATTGTAAAAGCCGCCCTTGATGAAGGCATAACGCCCAGATGTCATTTTGAAGACATTACCCGTGCGGATTTTTACGGTTTTGTTATACCTTTTGCCTCGGAACTTATGAAGCTTGCCCAAGAAGCTAAAACAAAAATCAAAATAAGGGCTTGCGATACTTTAGGCCTTGGCGTGGGGTTGCCCGGCGCGGCACTGCCAAGAAGCGTTAACGGCATTATTCACGGGCTTAACCACTTTGCAGACGTACCGTCAGAATGGCTTGAGTGGCACGGGCATAACGATTTTTACAGAGCTGTAACAAACTCTACAAACGCCTGGCTTTACGGTTGCGCGGCAATAAATACAAGCTTACTCGGCATTGGAGAGCGCACCGGCAATACCGCGCTTGAAGCTATGGCAATAGAATATGCCGCTTTAAGAGGCGACACAAACGGCATGGATTTATCCGTAATTACCGAAGTGGCCAATTATTTCAAAAAAACGCTTAAATATAAAATACCTGCAAACCAGCCTTATGTAGGCGCTTACTTTAATATGACGCGCGCCGGCATACACGCCGACGGCTTACTGAAAGAACAGGAAATTTACAACATTTTTGATACCCAAGCCATACTTAACAGGCCCCCCGAAGTTGCCATTACCAATATGGGAGGGCTTGCGTCTATAGCTTTTTGGGTTAGTATGCATGTTCCATGTTTTTCCGAAAGCGGAAAACAAATAGAAAAGACCGATCCGGGTATAGCAAAAATTAAAGATCATATAGACGCCGAATTTGCCGCAGGGCGCACCAATATAGTAAACAATGACGAAATGTTTGAACTTGTAAAAAAATATATGCCTGAAATATTGAAATAAAGCATTAACAAAAAAAGCGGGGCGGTGTTTTCACACCGCCCCGCTTTTTTTGTTACCTGCAAGTTAATTTTTTTGTTGAATCAGCTTATTTATGCTATCGTATTTCCACCATATATTTACTGCCGGCTTTCTGATAAAATCAAGTAGTTTGCGTCTGCGAACCCAAGGTTTCCTATGGCCTGTATAGTGTATGATACTTGCATACTTTAATTCACTTTCATTGTAAAACTGGTATCCCCTTGCAAAGTTATACTTTATAGGTATTTCTTTTATTTTACCGGCAAATGCCACATTTATCACGTCTTGGTCTTGATATTCTATTCTACCCGCCAACTCATGGGATAATGCAATCATTTTTTTACCCATTTCGTCACGCCGCATTGCGTCTAAATTTAGAAATAAAACCCCTGTATTAATATACATGGGCTCGCCGATGAGCAATCTTTTATATCTATCGCTATCTAAATTGGGGTCACGCACGCCTGCGGCGTAAAATCCTTTTAAATCAACGTTAAACAGTTCATTTAATTTCCCGTTGCATACCAAATCAGCGTCTAAATATAATGCTTGCGACATATTCGGGTACATATCTGCAATTGCATATCTAAAAAAGGTTTCCACGCTTATATGTTCTATAGTTGATTTTAAGCCCGAAAACCGCGCCATATCAGGCACGGTAACTTCAAAATCAAAATTTTTGTAGCGCGTCTTTAGCTTTGATATTTTATTTTTGGACTTATCAGATAAGTCTTGCGAAATTATATGAAACATAAATTGCATATCCGCGTTGTTTTCTAATATAGACACAAGCGCTACGCAAAGCGGATGTATGTATCCGTCATTAATACAAAAAAACACATCGTAAACCTTCACTTTCCCCCCGCTTTATTGAAACAGTAAAATTTTTATTAAATTTCTTGATACTCTTATAAGTTTCGGCGCAATATAAAAATTATACTCAAGCGCCGTTTTAAAAACTCTGTATTTTAATTTAAAAATTCTTGAAGAGTTTTCAAAAACATTAATGTCTTCAAAAAAAAAACAACTCCAATAATCTTTCTTTATTATAGGAAATACCTGCTTTATATCGCGTATAGGCATACTTGAAAAAAGCCCCGCGTTCCACTTGTTAAAAT
>WQVR01000167.1 GCA_009785775.1 Candidatus Proendomicrobium guianensium | reverse complement strand
CATTTTTGTTTTAATGCGATTTAAGCATTTAGCTTATAAGCGTACAGATATTCCGCCAAAAACTGTCGCGCCCGGCATTGGCTGATCCCAAAAAAGTTCGTACTGGGTATTGCCAAGGTTTAACCCTTGAAGCCAAACTGAAAAATTTTGATTTATCATATATTCTACTCTTAAATCTACAGTTAAAGCGTCGCCCGTTTTTTGCGTGTTAGCCGCGTTGACGTACATTTCTCCTATGTAAGTAAGGGTTGCAGATGTTCTTATCCTATAGGTAGGGTTTATGTTTAATGTATAACTTCCACTGTGCATTGGCGCAAAAGCCAAGGTCATGTTGTCTGTTACATTATCACCCCTTAAATAAGTATAGTTTATAGAGTGCTTTAGCCAAGGGGTTAGCTTTTGGCGGGCTTCAAATTCAAAGCCGTATTGTCTTGCTTTGCCGATATTGTGGTTAACAAAACTAAAATCAGGCACTAAAAAGTTTTTGCTTTCTATAAAAAACCCCGTTGCCGCAAGGCTTAAATTACCGTTTGTAAAGGCTATGCCTATATCGCTTGAAACGCCCTCTTCCGGTTTTAAGTCAGGATTGTTCATGGGGCCCCAGCCAAAGTCAGTGTTGTCATACAACTGCCCAAAAGTGGGCGGACTCCAAACTCTGCCTACATTACCTGAAAATTTAAAATTTTCATTTAAATTATAAACAGCGGTTAAAGCAGGCGTAAAGAAATCACCAAAACCTGAGTTATGGTCAAACCTTACGGTAGGTAGTAATGTTAAGTTGCCGAATTCAATGTTAAGTTGCGCAAAACCCGCAACCGTTTCACGGGATACGTCAAAGGTGTGCGGAAACCATGCGTCTCTATTGTCAAAATCATAGTTGTCTTTCCAGTATTCACCGCCGATAGTTATAAGGTTATTTAAGAAAGTATAATGCGCGCCAAAGCCTATTCTGTCGTTTGTGTGTTTAGTATCCCATGTGCGCGCGTCTCGGATATTTTGTTGCACATATGCTGAAACGTTTAAATTTCCCTCGCCAACCAATGTGTCAAGGCTTAGTGTTAAAAATTTATTATCTTCATACATGCTTGAGGGAAACTTGCCTGAAGCAGGTCCCGGAATATTTATGTCGGCATTAAAAGCTTGGCCTGTAAGCCTAAGAGATGTAGTGTCATTTATATTAAAGCCTGTGTTTAAAAATAGCGCGCGGCTATTAAACTCGGAATGCGGCCTGTGCCCGTCTGTTGAAGTTAAAGAGGGGATAAGTAAAAAGTCAAACCTGTCGGTAGCGTGGGCGCCTATGATGTTTGCGTCGAAAGTTTGAAAGCTCCCGAAAGAAAGCCCGCCTGAAAGCATGGGGGAGTCTTCAGTTGCGCGCCTTGTAATAACATTAACAACGCCGCCAAATGCACTTGCGCCATAAACTGCCGCGCCGGCCCCGCGTATAATTTCAACGCGCTCTATTATTGCCGCAGGTATGGCAAACAAGTCTGCAGCGCCTGTGGAAACGCTATTAACTCTCATGCCGTCGATAAGAAAGAGCGTTCTTCTTGCGCTTGCCGAACCTCTTATAAATACTGACTCCATTTGTCCTAAACTGCTTCTTGCTAAAATAATGCCCGGTTCGCCTTGCAAAGCTTCGCCCAATGTGCGGGCATTTTTTTCTTCAATTTCTTCGCGGGTAATAATACTTACGTTACTGGGCATTCTTTCTGTGTCTATAGCACTGCTTCTTGTTAAACTTAAAAATACTTCGCCGCTATCCCAAGCACCCGCGGCTAATGCCGCATTTGCGCTAAACACAAGCGCCATAAAAACTACTGCCAATTTACTCCTCATTTTAGTGTCCTCCTTAGGGACTGGCGCATTATGCGCCTTTTTATCAGGTAAATTTTTGTTCCTGACTTATAGAGAGGAAGTAGACTCTCTAATCACAGTAGCCGGACTGCACCCGATTTTCACGAGTTTCCAAAAAATTACCTTAAATTTTTTAATGACAACGGTATAATATAAGGTTTTTGGGAAATGGGGTTAGTTTTTACCAAAACCTTTGTATTATATACTGTTTCGATGTCTTTATAATTAAAAACTGCCTCTGGCGTTCCTTTTGAAAAAAGCGCGCCGTTGTTAATAAAAATTATGTCGTTGCAATATTCAGCGGCGGCGTTTAAATCGTGTATAGTGGTTACAATTGTTTTACCTTCGCAGTTAAGTTTTCGCAAAAGCTCTAAAATTTCTGCTTGCGCGCCGATATCTAAATGCGAAGAGGGCTCGTCTAAAAGTAAAATATCAGTGTCTTGAGCTATGGTTTGGGCTAGCGCCACGCGCTGAACTTCACCGCCGGACAATCTGCTAATGGGTGTGTTTTTAAATTTTTCGGTATCGGTTAAACGTAAGGCATTGTTGATAATTTTAAAATCTTCCACTGTGAAATTTGCCAAGTAATTAAGGTGCGGGTGGCGCCCTAGCGCTACAAAGTCAAAAACTGAAAAATTTGTTGAAGTGTCTGTAATTTGCGGCATATATGCAACTTGTACGGCAAGTTTTGCAGGCGGCAGGTTGGTGGTGTTTACGTCGTTAATGTAGACACTGCCAGAGGTAGGGGTAATTATTTTTGCGATAGTTTTTAAAAGCGTAGTTTTGCCCGAGCCGTTTTTGCCTATAAGCGCGCAAAATGAGCTTTTGCTTATTTCAAAAGAAACGTTTTTTATAACTTCTTTTTTTCCGTAGCCTGAAACTAAATTTTCAACTTTTATCATAATAAGCGCTCGCGCTGTTT
>WQVR01000166.1 GCA_009785775.1 Candidatus Proendomicrobium guianensium | reverse complement strand
TGCCGTTTACGCGCGCTACATTATTTAGCACAACAGGGCCTCTTACAGTGGTTCCTGTTGTTCCTATAAGCGTTCTTGTATTGCTGTCCCACGCGGTTAGTTTAGCTCTATCGCGAAATACCCCTGAAGTTGCTTGAAAGTAAGAAAGATGGTTGTGCCGCGGCGTTTGAACTTCGGCGCGTGGGTTGGTTTCAATAAGTTGTGCCAACAGACTCATTTCTTGTTGCCCTCTGGCTCTGCCCGATGTTGCGGCACATCCCGATAACATAAATGACATCTGAGCAAACATAATAGCCGCAACGGTTAACAATGCGGACAACTGTTTTCTTGGCTTTACATAAGTGCTGCGTTTTAACATATTGACTATTCCTCTTTTATAACCGCTAAATTATAACGGCAAATTTTTGGGTCTGAGGTAATAGTAACAAACTTGTATTAAGGCAAAATAAAGCTACTGTTAAGTTTGTGTTAATAAAAACCCCTCGAAGCTAAAATGGCTTCGAGGGTTGAGAAAGGCTTATTTTTTAAATGCGGTTGTTTACTATCTTCTTCTGTTTCTGTATACTTCTTGCGCCGCCGGCAAATTTCTTTGTATTGCGGCTATACGGTTGGCGTCTGAAGGATGTGTAGACATAAAGTCAGATGTAGAACCGCCCGCTGAAAGCGCGCTCATCCTTTGCCAGAAGGTTACAGCGTGTGCAGGGTCATAGCCTGCCATTGCCATAAGCATAAGGCCTATTTTGTCGGCTTCATATTCTTGTCTGCGTGAAAAGGGAAGTAAAATTCCTAAGTTTGCGGCTATGCCATAACCGGTCTGGCTAAGCGTTTGCACCATTTGCGACTGGTTTCTCGTTGCCTGCCCCAAAATAGAACCGCCCATATTTGCCAGCATTGCCTGACTCATGCGTTCGGCAGAATGTCCTGCTATAACGTGCGCTACTTCGTGCGCCATTACAACGGCAACGCCGTTAACGTTTTGGGTTAAAGGCAAAATGCCGGTATAAAATGCTATTCTGCCGCCCGGCATTGCCCAGGCATTTACAGTTGCGTCATCTATAAGTATAAATTCCCAACTATAGTTTGCAATTTCAGCCGCGCGGCCGTGGTCTCTTAAATATTGTTCGGCAGCAGCTGCTATATTTCTGCCGACAGTTCTAATCATTTCGGCGTTTGCGCCTGTGGTGATAATTCGGGAACTTCTTTTAACATCGCTAAACGCGGTTGCCGACATGGCGTTAATTTCGGAAGCAGGAATTAAGGACAATTGCCTTCTTCCCGTCATAGGCGCTGTGGCGCACGCGGAAATAGCAAATGCCGCAAACACTGCAAGACATAAAAATTTTTTCATTTTTGACTCTCCTGATAACTCTGTGATTTTTGAACTCACAGTTTAAGCTTTTTGATGACACCTATTATATAAAATTTATTTTGAAATTTTACAAAATAGATTGCAGGTAAAATTTTTTATTTGAATATTTAGTATAATGCGAAATAAGGAGAAAGTGATATGAATAATAATGATGAAAATGTTGTAATACCTGAAATTTTAGAACAAAAATCTCAATACAGTAAAGAAGAATCAGCTAGTGTGGGTGTAGGTTGTTTAAGGGGTATAATATTTTTTGCGGTTAGCGTTGTTTTATCGGGAGTACTTACCATAGCTTTATTAAGAAGTGTCGGTTTTTGGTGGGCTATTTGTATAGGTATTGTATTTTTTTTGGCGCTTATGCTTATCACCGCATATATAGCAATTACCGCAAAGAACCTTACCGTTGTTGACTGTGTACTTCCTATCCCTATTTCTGCTATTTCGGCAATTGTATTTTTTCCGATTGCTTTAATATCGCTTAATTTCTTTTCTGTAGTAACTTGCATAGGCGCGGGGTTTCTTTTATCGCTGGGTTTGTTTTTATATAAATCAAAACAAATTCCCGGAATATTTCTTTTGCTTCCTGCAATAACTTTTGCTTATGAGATTTTACCGGTTTCACTGCCAACCGACATAGACAGCTTTATTGCCTTAGGAGGCTCCGCTACAAGCGTGTTTGTAGGTTATCTAAAATATAAGACAGGAAGTATTTTAGCTGTCAGAAAGTAGGTTGCGTGCTACCTTTTATCATATTGTTTGCTTGAAAACACTCTGCGCTTAAATAACCATTTAATGATAAATACTATTTGGGACAACCTTATAAAGGGTATCATTTTTAAAAAAATTTTTGGTCTGAAGTAGAATTTTTTAACAGCTTCACTTTGTGCTTGCACTAAATCATTTCTTGTAAGTCCGTCAGGTATCCATATTGGTTCTCTGCCGTTTTTTGTTGAAAAAATGGGAGTAAACTGATCTGAAAGTTCATACCACAAGTCAGTTCCTGGACGCATGTCTAATATCATAAAATCTGCCTGGTCTAGACCTGAAGTTAAAGCAAAGTTTATAGTTTCATTTATGGATTTTTTTGTTTCGCCAGGCAGCCCAAATATAAAAAAACCGTGACTTATTATTTTGTTTTGTTTAAGTATTGAAATTGCTTTTTTGATAGTATCGATACTTTCACCTTTAACAATGTTTTTTAAAATTGTTTCATTTGCGGATTCAATACCCAATGATAAGCGATAACATCCGGCCTTTTTCATGAGTTTTATAAGATTGTCATCAATTTTGTCTGCTCTTATACCGTTTGGACATGACCAGGGAATTTTAATATTTTCTTTTATGATAAGGTTACATATTTTTTCAATGTGTTCTCTGTTAAATGTAAGATTTTCATCCAAAAACGCTA
>WQVR01000165.1 GCA_009785775.1 Candidatus Proendomicrobium guianensium | reverse complement strand
TTTACGTATCGATGTATTCCGCGCAGGTGGTCCGGGAGGGCAATGCGTTAATACGACTGATTCTGCCGTGCGTATAACACATTTGCCCACGGGCATTGTAGTACAGTCTCAAAACGAGCGTTCGCAAATAAAAAACCGCGCTCTTTGTATGAAACTTCTAAAAGCCCGCCTTTACGATTTTGAGCAAGAAAAAAAGCGCAAAGCCTTCGAAAAACATTACGACGAAAAAGGCGCTATCGGCTGGGGTAACCAAATAAGATCTTATGTTTTTATGCCTTATCAGCTTGTTAAAGACCACCGTTCAAATTTTGAAATAGGCAGGGTAGACGCCGTTATGGACGGCGATATAGACAGTTTCATTAATGCGTATTTAAGCTGGCGGCTTGAAAAAAGCAAAACCATATAAAAGAAGGCGGGGTAAAATGTATAACATTAATATGATTCAAGATGCCGAAGAAGATTTATTCACCTATGCGGACTTTATGCGCCGCGTATTTGCGTATCTTTTTGATGTTTTGGTTATAATAATGTTTGCGCTTTCGGTAGGAATTGTTGCTTATTACAATCAGGGTGCTGACTACGTGGAAGGCTTTCCCAGAGAACTTATTTATTTTAGTTTTATTATTGCAATGATACTTTATTCGGCTGTGCTTAACGCTTCTTCTCTTCGGGGAACGCTTGGCAAATTTTTATTTAAAATTTATGTAGTGGGAGAAGGGGGAAAGTCTATAGGCTTTTTGCGTTCTTTACTTAGGGAAATTTTAAAAATGGCTACCCTGCACCTGCTTGCGCCTTTACTTTTGTTTATGCTTGCCAGAAAACGCCGTCAAAACCTGCATGATATAATAGCTAAAACTTTTGTTATAAGAAAGCCGCGCTTTTCAGACGTTAAAGATTGACTTTTAAACAACTATTTGGTAAATTATGTACTTCCAACAAACGATAATGGGGCTGTAGCTCAGCTGGGAGAGCGCTTGCATGGCATGCAAGAGGTCAGGGGTTCAATCCCCCTCAGCTCCATTTTTACTTTGCCTTTGAAATTTTTACTTTCTTTGCTTCGCGCTCGTGTGCGCTTGCACACGTCGCTTTCGCAGGCGGCGTAAAAATTCCAAGTGCTTCATAAAAACTTGTAATAACAGCACAAACACAAAAACCTCGGAGATTTTAATGAACATTCCAAATGAACTTTTATATACAAAAACTCACGAGTGGGTTAAAGTTGAAGGTAAAACTGCAAAAGTAGGCATTACTGACTACGCCCAAAGTGAAATAACCGATGTTGTGCATGTAGAACTTCCCGCCGTGCCAAAAACTGTTAAAGTAATGACGCCTATAGTTGTAATAGAATCCGTAAAATCAGCATTTGACATATATTCGCCATTAAGCGGGCAAATAACCAAAGTAAACGACAAACTTAAAGCAAGCCCTGAACTAGTAAACCAAGACCCCTACGGCGAAGGCTTTTTGTTTGAAATAGAAATTTCAGACGAGTCTGAATTAGCCGCTCTTCTTAAGTCCCAAGATTACCAAAACTCTATATAGGTTTCACTATGTATACGCCTGAAAATGATAAAGACCAACGCCAAATGCTGGAATGTATTGGCGTTTCAGACAAAACAGAACTTTTTAAAAATATTCCGGATAATTTGAAGTTTAAAGAAATTTCAGTTTCGGGCGCAATGACCGAACTTGAGCTACTTCGCACCTTTACAAAACTCTCCCAAAAAAATAAAAATTTAGACAACTTAATTTGCTTTAAAGGCGCGGGCATTTACGACCACTTTATACCTGCAATAGTAGACGAAGTCGCAGGAAGAAGCGAATTCTGGACGGCATACACTCCCTACCAAGCTGAAGCAAGCCAAGGCACCCTGCAAGCAATATTTGAATATCAAAGCCTTATTTGCGCTTTAACAAATATGGACATTTCTAATGCCTGTCTTTATGACGGCGCCACAGCTGTTGCCGAAGCTGTACTTTTAGCTATCAGGGCAACCGGCAAAACTAAAGTGCTTATTTCTAAAGCATTAAACCCCGAGTATTTAAACGTAACAAAAACATACCTGAAAAATTTGCCCGCTGAAATTATTGAAATACCTGTAGACGAAAACGGACAAACCTCTAAAACAGAACTGGAAACTATGCTTAATAAAACAGACGACATTTGCTGTTTTATAGCGCAAAGCCCGAATTACTACGGTATCGTAGAAGATATGGCGGGGTTAAAATCAGATAAATGCCTGTTTGTTGCTGTTGTAAACCCCATATCACTAGGTGTTTTAAGCGCCCCGGGCGATTACGCGGCAGATATTGCCGTAGGCGAAGGCCAACCACTTGGAAACGCTCCGTCTATGGGCGGGGCAACATTTGGTTTTATGGCAGTTAAACGGGGACTTGAGCGAAATATGCCCGGGCGTATAGTAGGACAAACCGTAGACGCTGAAGGCAAGCGCGGTTTTGTTTTAACGCTTCAAACGCGCGAGCAACACATAAGGCGCCAAAAAGCTACCTCTAATATATGCACAAATTCTGCGCTTAACGCTTTACGCGGCGGGATATATTTGTCTTACTTTAATGACGCAAGCTTTAAACATCTTGCCCAAGTAAACGTTTCAAAAGCGCGTTATCTTGCCGGTGAAATTTCTAAAGTTGAAGGGTTTAAATTAAAATACTCGGGCAGCCCATTTTTTAACGAGTTTGCCGCAGAAACACCCAAACCCGTTTCTAAAATTAACAAAATACTTTTAAAGCATGGTATTTTAGGCGGTGTTGAAATTAACAAAAACACCGCGCTATTTTGCGTAACGGAAAAAATT
>WQVR01000164.1 GCA_009785775.1 Candidatus Proendomicrobium guianensium | reverse complement strand
GTTTGGCTTTCTGACGTGAACGCCAATGCGCTTGTGGAAAAAAATGCAACCGATAATGCTACGCCCAAGAAACGTACTAATTTTTTCATCTTCTTATCTCCTTTGTGACATTTAACTTTTTTATACAACCTTTAATATTATACCTATTATATCCGTAAAGTCCACAATTACTTTTGTGAACTTTTTGTGAACTTTTTATCAGGGAATTGTCTTACTTGCCAACATTGGCATAAAATATTTTTATTTTATTGTAAAATAAAGACCTATTTTAAACCACACAGAGAAGTAAAAACAGGTTAAGGAAAAAATATTATGAACACATTAAACAAAGTTATAAAAGAACTAATGTCTATGGAGGACAAAGCTTCAGCAGAGCATTGCCTGCGGTTTTTCAAGTGTGGAAAGGGTGAATATGGCGAGGGAGATATGTTTTTAGGGCTTACATCCCCCCAAATTAAAGCAATATCAAAAAAATATTACAATACCCTTACCTTGGCAGAAATAGAAAAACTGCTTCAAAACAAATACCATGACGCGCGCGCGGCGGCGCTTTCAATGCTTGTAGAACGTTTTGAAAAAGGAATTGATACAAAAAAAATATTTAACCTTTACCTAAAAAACGTAAGCTACATCAACAACTGGGATTTGGTGGATATTTCCTGCTATAAAATTGTGGGGCGTTTTGTTTACGAAAACAAATGCTACAGTGTGCTGGACAAACTTGCAAACTCGGGACATTTGTGGAGCGAGCGCATTGCCATTGTTTCAAACATGTACTTAATTAAACGCGGCGAGTTTGCAAAAATTAAAGAATTTGCCGTAAAGTTTATAAACCACAAGCATGATTTAATACACAAAGCCGTGGGATGGTTACTACGCGAGATGGGTAAAAAAGACGAAGTTGAGCTTTGCGTATTTTTAGACAAATACGCTAAAAAAATGCCGCGAACCGCATTAAGGTATGCAATTGAAAAGTTTACGCCCGAGCGGCGCAAACACTACATGACAAAGTAACGCGGCACAAAAAGCCGCGTATCATTTTTGTTTAGTCAATTTTGAAGCCGGCGAAGTTTGTACCTTCAGGCATTCTGTTTTCAGGCACTCTGTTTATTGTGGGCCTTGCCACTCCTTTTCGGTTAAACTCTGCGGCGCAAGCTTCCTTGTAAGCTTTTTCTAAATCGGCTTTGCTAGTTTGAACAACTTCTTTTTCGGGAGCGTGCGGCAAAAGTTCAGAGGCACTTTCTGCAACAGATTCTTTGTTTTGGGCAGTTATATGTTCCGAAACGTTTTCGGAAATTTCATGTACTCTGTCTACAACAACTTCTCTTTCTTGTGTAGTAGTTTTTTCATAAACGCGTTCATAAACTTCGGGGGCTTGTTCTGCTACAAATTCTCTCTCGTGGGCAACTTCTTTTTCAAAAACGCCCTCAGAAACTTCTTTTAAAGGAAGCGCTTTTTGCCTGATAACCCTTTTTTCATTAGCTTTTTTTAGCGCATAAGGCGTTTTTCTTCCGGACAAGCCTTTTTTATTGTCTTTGTTTAATATTTTTGTTTCATAAATATCGGCAAGTTCGCGCGCTTGCATTAACATGCCTTTATTTTCGCTGTCGCCAACAATATCGGCAACGGTCTCTTGCGCAAGCAAAGCTTTTTTAAGATGATATTTAATTTCGGCAAAATTTCTCAGGAAACTCTCTATTCCGCCTATTAAATTATCCGCCAACTCTTTAATCTCTTCGCCTTTTTCCTGGGTTATGTAGTTTACCCACATGCTGTCTATCATTTTTAAGGCGTTTATTAAAGAAGTGCTAGACGCTAAAATAACTTTTTTCTCGTGGGCTTGTTCTAATATTTCAGGGTCTGCGTTAACGGCGGCGGTAATGGCTGATTCAGGGTTAACCCACATAAGCACATATTCTACGGTGTCGGTATATTCAAAAATTTCTAAATCTTTAGACAGCTTGTTTGCGCGCTCTTGATAATTGCTTGCGCCGCTTTCTGCTATAGCTTTTTTCATGTCGGCAATATGGGCGTCAAGAAAGTCATTTTTTCTGTTTATGTCGGTTTCGTGAACATACTTTTCATAATTGTTAAAAAGTGTTTTTGTTTCTATAACTATCATTTTATCGCTTGGCAAAAGCATAATAAAGCCGGAGTGCTTACCGGTTTCGTCTGAATATTGCTCAAAATAATTAACATCTTTTTGAAAGCCGGAATTTTCAAGCAGCATACGAAGCGTGTCTTCACCCAAAAAACCGCGCACTTTGGTTTCGCCCCTTAAAACGTTAACCAACCCGTGGGTAACATTTTCTAAACTGTCTTTTGCTTTAAACATAGCATTAAGTTTTTGGTCTAGTGCAATTTTCTCGCCTGTTTGGGCTTCTTTGTATTCTTCTATTTTCTTTTTAAATTCGGCAAGAGAACTATTAAGAGGCTCTACAATATTGCTTATTTCGCTTTTGTTTGACTCCATAAACATATTTGTCTGGCTGGTTAATATTTTACTTGTCATATTTTCAAATTCGGCGCGATAGGTTTGTAACAGATTGTCTTTTTCTTCTTGCAGTTTTATGGCTTCTTTTTCAAGGTTTTCCTGCTTAACGTCTAAAACCGCTTTTCTTTCGTTTAATTCGGAAATTAAAGTTTGTTGGGATTGGTTGGATTGCTCAAGCTGGGTAACTTTAGTTTCTAAAAACGATTTTGTTGATTCCAAAGTTTCCACTTTGCCTACCGAAACCATTGCCTCAAATAGCTTAGCCGCGTTTTCAGAGTTTTCTTTTCTTGTTTTGTCTAAGTCTGAGTTTAATTCTTCTATTT
>WQVR01000163.1 GCA_009785775.1 Candidatus Proendomicrobium guianensium | reverse complement strand
TGATCTGTCCATAGCACACCTTGACGGCGGTGTTCGTTTCTTATTCTTCTGGCTTCAGCGCGGCTCATGCTGTTGTCAGCCGCGGCGTATGCCGGAAGACTTGCTATGTTTATAACAAGGCATACCGTTATCGCAAGCGATAATGCTTTTGTAAAAGTGAACCCGTCAATATACTGCTTAAACTTCTCCATGAATGTTTTTTTAGGCATGATTCCCCCCGCCTTTCTATTATTATTTGTATTATTTAATTTATTTTTATTTTCCATAGTTGCCTCCATAGGCAATTGCAAAAAAAGAAACCGCGGCTCCCGAAAAAGCCGCGATTTCTTTCTTTACACGTATTATTATTGTATTAATAGAAGCAGACTCTATACCCTTTCTGGATATAAAACCTATTATAAATATTAAAAAACTAAGCAAAATGGGCATGGCTGTCCCTGGGGGCTCTTTACTTCGTCGATATTCTTGAGCCATTTCAAAACTAAACCCACCCGCAAATGTACCAACCGAAACATCAGCCGCTCTTTCGTTCCTGATAAGAGCTTTGTAGTTGCCTTCTTCAAAATATCCTGCCGCCGCGTCCGGCGTTTGCCTTTCTGCAGTATTACTGCTTTTGGCAAAAGTTCCCTCAGAGGCGTCTGCCTGTTTACGTATAAGGCGCACCAATCCTTCTGTTACCTTTTGCGAGATATTTGCTATAGACTGGTTATAGTCTCTAAACAAACTTGTTACCATGCTATAGGCTGTTATGCCGGCTATTATAACCGCACTGTGCCTGTTAACGTTTAATGCATTTGGCATAAAACCGTTTACTGCCATAACGCCAACTATAAAAAGGGCAACAAACTTCTTTTTAAAACGCAAAAAGAAATTTGAAGATAATGCTCCCCTGAAATGTTGTGCGTTTGTTTTTACCATTTTTTACCTCTAAACGCTTTATAGCCTGATTACTTCGTTTTTGCAACCTTTTTTTACAACACTTACAATACCCGCAAATATTGTAGCTTATCCACATTGAAATACATTCCAATTTTCTGTGAACTTTTTGTGAAAAACGCTTACGCTAAATTAATACTTTTTCAACGCTTTGCAAAAACTACATGGGCGACAGCGCATTGGTAATATAAGAAAGCCAGCTGATTTCAAAAGGGGTTGTAACTTCGTATGAACTTTCAAAATCTATCGCAAAAAGCCTTGTGTAAAGTTCCTTGGCAAATTTTTCACACGATACCGCTATGTTCATTTCCTGATTAAAGTTAAGGCTGTAATTGTCTAAATTGCCCGAACCCAAGCACGCCCAGTTGTCAAACAGCGCCGCTTTAGTGTGCGTCATTCCCTGATACATAAAAACCCTTATATCGTTTCTTATCATTGCATTTGCCTTTATTAAATTGCTGGTATGCATAACCGCCACGTTATTATCGCGCGGTATAATTACGCGCACGTCTACGCCGCGCTGACGCGCCTGTATAAGCTCTCGGAGTATAGCATTACTTGAAAAGTACGGCGTTGTAATGTATATGCGTTTGCGCGCGCTTCTTATAGCGGCAAGCTGGGCGTTTAAAATTTCACGCGAAGACGGCGTTGTATAAAGTATGCGGATATTTTTCATGCCCTCGGTAGAGCCTTTATACCTTGGACGCCTTCTGCTAAGGCGGCGGATGCCCGCGTGGAAATCTCCCCCCGTGCCGGCAAACGCCCAAGCATGGTTAAAATCGTCTTGAAGCCTTAGCACTACCGGCCCCCTTAAAGCCACCATAATATCATGCCAGAAGTAGCGCTGGCTTTCGGTAATATTCATACCGCCGGTATAGGCAATTTCGTCGTCTATAATTATAACTTTCTGATGGGCAACATGCATCCATGTATTTGCCTGCGTGCGTACGCTTACGCGCGAGTCTTCCGTTAAATATCTTCTTATACTTGTCATGGTATGGTGGGCGCTAAGTAGTTTTGGCGTGCGCAGGCGATTTAATACAATGTTTAGGTCATCTAACATAACCCTTACATTTACACCCTCGTTTGAACGCCGCTTAAGCAAATCCGCAAGCCTCATTGCAAAGGGGTCTGTGTTGAAAATGTATATCCTTATAGAAATACTTCTTCTGGCATTTGCCACGCTTTGTATAAAATGCGTAAAAAATTCTTCACCGCCCACCAAAAGCTCTATACTGCCTTTGTACACCCTTCTTGAAATACGGGCGTCTAAAAAGTTATTAAATTCGTCTAAGTCCATAAAGCCGTCGGGGCCTGCCGGAATATAGGGCGTGCTTCGTGAAATATCCGGCAAAAGCCCGCGTAAAAAAAGACCTGTGCGGCTTAAAAGGCGGTGTGTCGAAGTAAAGGGCGCTTTTATAAATTCAATTAAGTGGCTTTGTATAAAAAACGAGTACATCATCTTTAACTCAAAGCCCAATGGCAAAAGCCCGCGGCTAAATTCCCATTCCATAGGCAGATAAACTTCAAGTGCGGCATTTTTACTAATGTCCACGTAAATATAAGATGCGCGAGGCATATTTTTTAAACGAAAAATAAATTTCGTTTGACCGGGGTATTTTCTTTGAAGTTCTTTTTTTATTGAAACTACCGCTTGGCTTGTAAAATACTTTTCGTTGATTGTTCTTGTAATTGTAATGCCTGAAGGCATATTGTTAAAGGCGGTAATATGAAGTTCGCCTTCGTCATTTCTGTATAAAACCATATCTTTCGGGCGCGCCGTAAGCATTATGCCGGCAAGTTTTTCTTTGGGAACATACTCGTCAACAAAACGGCGCACCATGGTTTCCCAAAGGTGTGAAACGTCGGTAACTTTTACGCCGTCAACACGC
>WQVR01000162.1 GCA_009785775.1 Candidatus Proendomicrobium guianensium | reverse complement strand
TTCTTTTAAATTCTGACGATTGGCTTATCAGAAAAAAGGGTAAAAATTTTATGACCGCAAAAACGCGCAGGATAATATGCGAACACCTTAAAAACGTGGCAGACGTGCTTTGCTTTGACGATTCCGACAATTCCGCCTGCGACGGCATAAAACGTTGCCGCGAGAAATACCCGCACGCAAAGCTTGTCTTTGCAAACGGCGGCGACCGCACCAAAGATAATATACCCGAAATTGCCACATGCGAAAAATACGGCGTAGAATTAGAATTTGGCGTAGGCGGGGAAAACAAAGAAAATTCCTCATCTGTAATATTAAACAATTGGAAAGCGTGACATGGCAAACCATTACAAAAAAAGCGAAGCCGCATCCAGACATTGGGGAAGTTGGGAAGTAATTCATGTAAGCGCCAGCCATACGGTAAAAATTTTGGTTATACTTGCGGGTAAATCAAGTTCTCTGCAAACGCACAAACACCGCGACGAACATTGGCTTGTAACTGAAGGCAATGTAACCGTACACGTAGACGGGAAAGTTATCCATGCAAAACCCGGCTCTTACATTTTTATACAAAAAGAACAAAAGCACCGCCTTATCAATGAATCTTGCGAACCTGCCACGCTTGTGGAAGTAATGCTTGGTACAATATTGGACGAAGGCGATATTTTAAGACATAACGGAGAACATTATCAAAATGACAAACAATAAAAGAACAGCTTTAGTTTCCGGCATAACAGGCCAAGACGGCGGATACTTGGCAAAATTTTTGTTGGATAAGGGATACCGCGTTGTAGGGCTTTACCGCAGAGCGTCTACCGACACTTTTGTAAGGCTTAAAGAAATGGGCATTTTTGAACAGATTGAACTGCGTGATTTTGAACTTTTAGAGTTCAGTAATATCTGCCGCCTGATGAAAAAATACCAGCCTGAAGAATTTTATAATCTTGCCGCGCAAAGTTTTGTTGGCAGCTCTTGGGAAGAGCCCATTTATACAGCCCATACCGACGGCATGAGTGTACTTTATCTACTGGAAGCGATAAGGGAGTTTTCCCCTAAAACGCGTTTTTATCAGGGGTCATCTTCTGAAATGTTTGGTCTTGTGCAGGCAGTTCCGCAGAAGGAAGATACTCCGTTTTATCCGCGCTCGCCTTATGGCGTGGCAAAGCTTATGGCGCATTGGATGGTTGTAAACTACAGAGAAAGCTTTGGACTGCATGCAACAAGCGGCATTTTGTTTAACCATGAAAGCCCTTTCAGAGGCAAAGAATTTGTTACCCGCAAAATCACTTCCCACTTCGCGCGTCTTGTAACAGGGCAAACAGATAAACCGCTTGAATTGGGCAACCTTAACGCCAAAAGAGACTGGGGTTATACGGGAGATTATGTTGAGTCTATGTGGCTTATGCTTCAGCAGGAAGTTTCAGACACTTATGTCGTAGCCACAGGTCAGACGCATATGGTGCGTGACTTTGTGCAGGAAGCAGGCCGCATATGCGGTTATGATATCAAATGGCAAGGCGCAGAAGATAAAGAAGAAGGCATAGACGCAAAAACAGGCAAAATTCTAGTTAAAGTAAACCCGCAGTTTTACCGCCCCGCCGAGGTTGACCTGTTGCTGGGAGACCCCTCTAAAGCAGAAAAAGTGCTTGGCTGGAAAAGAAAAGTTGACTATAAAACTCTCTGCAAAATGATGATGGAAAAAGATATTGAACGCGCAAAAAACGGAAAGCTGTAATAATGAATAAAAATTCCAAAATACTGGTGACGGGTTTTCGGGGGCTTGTCGGCTCTGCCATTACGCGAAAACTCGAAAAAGACGGCTATACAAATTTAATTTTGAAAGATTTCTCTGACCTTGATATGACACGGCAAACAGCCGTAGAAGAAATGTTTGCCAAAGAAAAACCTGAATACGTTTTTCTTGCCGCCGCAAAAGTCGGCGGAATAATGGCAAACAACAACTACCCCGCCGATTTTATTTACATAAACACAATGATTGCCGCAAACATTATACACGCCGCTTATAAAAACGGCGTAAAAAAACTGCTTAATTTAGGCTCTAGCTGTATTTATCCAAAGTTTGCCCCGCAACCCATGAAAGAAGACGCATTGCTCACTTCCCCTCTGGAACCTACCAATGAAGCTTACGCTGTTGCAAAAATATCGGCCATTAAAATGTGCCGCTATTATAATGAGCAGTACGGCACTAATTTTATATCGGCAATGCCCACAAACCAGTACGGCTCCGGCGATAATTTTAATATGGAAACTGCCCACCTTTTGCCCGCAATTATGCGCCGTTTTCACTTGGCAAAATTACTTGCGGCGGGCAATTATGAAGCTATTAAAAAAGACTTAAAAACTTATAAACTGGGCTGGAACCTTGACGATAAAATTGATTTTAATGATACCGCAACAATAGAAAATGCGCTTAGGCAAGCGGGCGTTTTTAAAGACAAAGCGGTTGTGTGGGGCGACGGCAGCGTGTATCGCGAGCTAATGGCCTCAGACGACTTAGCCGACGCCTGCGTTTATTTAATGGCGCACAAAAATTACGCAGACACAGGCGAGCTTGTAAACATAACCGCAGGCACTGATTTACAACTTAAAGATTTGTTTGAACTTGTAAAAAAAGCGGTGGGATATGAAGGTAAAATTGAATACGACGCGTCTAAACCCAACGGCACTCCGCGCAAATTAATGTGCGCTTTTAAAATCCGCTCGCTCGGTTGGCAACCTAAAATAGAACTGCGTGACGGCATAGCCGCTTTTTATAAGTGGTATGTTAACGCGCAATTACAACCTTAAAATTATTAAACACACAAAACTAAGAATGCCCGCACA
>WQVR01000161.1 GCA_009785775.1 Candidatus Proendomicrobium guianensium | reverse complement strand
TTGGGAAACGTGCCTTCTATAAGGGTTGAAATAAAACTTACGCCGTCTATTTCAAGCGATATTTGGCTGTCAGAAAGCCCGAGGGTTGCGGTTTCTTCGGTTTCGGCGCCCGATATAAGCCTTAGCATATCGCTAACTGCTTTTGTGGGCACTATGGCTTTTGCGGAAATTTTTGCTTGGAGGTCGTTTTCTGTATAAGCAAGCCTTCTGCCGTCTGTTGAAACCATTTTAATTTTACCGTCTTCAGATATAAAGTATACGCCGTTAAGAACATAACGTTGCGTATCTTTAGAGGCGGCAAAAGCAGTTTTTTTAAGCATAGACGATAAAACATCTTTTTTTATTTCAAACTTATTTTCTTTAGGAAATTGCGGTATCACGGGGTATTCAGAACTTGCTATACCCATTAAAGTAAATTTTGATTTGCCGGATTTTATGTTTATCTGGTTTGTATCGTCGGAACGTATTTCCACTTCGCCCGAAACTTCTTTTATTATGTCGGCAAAACGTTTAGCAGGTATTGTTACTGCCCCTTCTTCTAAAATTTCGCCTTTTATATAGCATTTAACCGCAATTTCTAAATCTGTGGAAGATAGTTTTATGCGGTTATCCTCGGTTTCAAACAAAAAATTTGAAAGTACGGGCAAAGTGTTTTTTGAAGTTACCACAGGCAAAATAATTTGTATTCCTTTTAAAAGTTCTTCTTTTCCACAAATTACTTTCATTTATTGTTCTCCTTATTTTCTAAAAAATAGTAATTAATAGTAATAGGTGTTTGTATACTGTTAAGAACTAACGTTCGGCAATAAAAACACCTTAAAAATTATATGCGTTTTGAATATTATAAAACAGTTGATAAGTATGTTTAAAACCGATAAAAGTTATTAGACTTATTAAACGGTTTTTATATTATACAAATTTTGGGGCATTATGCCCATTACTATCCACAATAACAAAGCTACTTTTTTAGAACGGCAACAAAGTTATTTTTTAAACGCTACCAACAGTGTCTTTTATTTTTATTACTGTGCCTTAGGCACTAGGCGCCGTAGCGTATTTTTTTTGTAAGTTCGGCAAGCTTGGCGCTAAAAAATTGGTCACTTGCAAGCTTAGTTTTAATTTTGTTACAAGCATGCATAACGGTTGTGTGGTCTCTGCCGCCGAAAGCGTCGCCGATTTCAGTAGTAGAAAACTCGTCTGTAAGCGTTCGCGCTAAATACATTGCTATTTGGCGGGGAAATGCTATGGCGTCTGTACGGCGTTTAGATTTCATGTCTTTAAAGTCTATATTATATTCGCCGGCGACAATTTTTTGTATTTTTTCTATGGTAATTTGGGCTGTGTCGGCAGACGGTTTTACAATGTCTTGCAATATTTTTTTAACAGAATCTACCGTAAGGGGAGTGCCCGTAAAAACGGCAAACGCGCTTATGCGAAGAAGCGACCCCTCAAGTTCTCGAATATTAGATTTTATTTGTGAGGCTATAAATAAGATAACGTCGTTAGGTATTGTAAGGCGTTCATCCTCGGCTTTTTTGCGAAGTATCGCTATGCGGGTTTCAAGGTCGGGCGGGCCGATGTCTGTAATAACACCCCATTCAAAGCGCGAAATAAGGCGTTCTTCCACGTTTTTTAGGTCTTTCGGGGGGCGGTCTGACGATATTACTATTTGCTTGCTGGAATCCCTTAGAGAGTTAAAAATGTAAAAAAACTCTTCCTGCGAACTTTCTTTACCTATTAAAAATTGGATATCGTCTATAAACAGACAATCCAGACTACGATATTTGTGCTTAAAAGAATCTAACTTGCTAAAGCGTATTGCTTCCACATAATCTGTTAAAAACTTTTCGCTTGTGACGTATAAAATGCGAAGCGCTGGGCTATGAAGTTTTATGTAATTTCCTATAGCGTGCAACAAATGCGTTTTACCAAGCCCTACGCCGCCATAAATAAACAACGGATTAAACTGCTTTCCGGGGGTTTTCGCGACGGCTTCCGCGCAGTTTAAAGCGAAGCGGTTACTTGCGCCCATCACAAAGTTGTCAAAAACATATTTGGGGTTTATTTGGTCTTTCTGTATAACTACCGACGGAAGCGCTTCAACGTCTGCCGGCGCGGGGGTAGTTTCAACGGTTTCTATAATTTTTGTAAGGTCGTGCTCAACTTGCAATTGTAGCGTTACGGCAATTCCTGAAATATTTGAAAGAATCTGCTCTATATTTTTTTGCTGATGTGTTTCTAACCACTGCGAAAAATAAACATTCGGCACCGAAAGCGTGAAAATATTGCCCTCAAAAGACAAAGGTTTAAGCGGGCTTATCCACAAATTAAAGGTTTCCCGCGCAATGGAACCGCTTAAGTTATCCACAACAATTTTCCACACTTCATTTATGCCGGAACTCATAATATCCCCATACTTATCCACAGCTGTGGATAACAATAATAACAGGCTAAAATTTTGATTTGTTACAAAACACAATAATGATTGTAAAATTATATACTTTTTTAATTTGGTTGTCAAGCCGGAACTGCATGAAAAAGGGCTATAATTTGATAAGAAAAGTTTGTAATTCAGATACCTTTGATACTAAGGCAATATAATCAGAAATTGTAAGTTTATCAGGTCTTAAAAGAGGATCTAAATTTAAAGTTATTAGTATTTGCAAAGCTTCGGGCTTTCCCAACTCTTTGAAACTGCTTAGGCAGTTTAAAATTGTTTTGCGCCGCATGGAAAAGCTGTGCTTTACAAATTTAAAAAACAGTTCATTTGGCGTCTGCGGAGTTTTATTTGTTAAGCGTATTACCGTTGACATTACCTTGGGTTTCGGGTTGAAGCAATTTGGGGAAAC
>WQVR01000160.1 GCA_009785775.1 Candidatus Proendomicrobium guianensium | reverse complement strand
GTAATTTACATAATTTTTTCAGAATGGATGCAAGCCATAGAGGACTTTCCCCTTTTCCTTTTAATAGGCATGGTAAGCTGGAATTTTTTTTCAGCGGCTACAAACATTTCGGTAACATCTATTATGCGTTACTCAAATTTTGTTAAAAATATACCTTTTCCCAAAATTTGCATTGTTATAGCATCTGTACTTTCGATAGTTTTTTCACACATTATAGAAATTGCCGTTGTTGTGGCCATTTGTTTTATCGTTAAGGGCCCTTCATTTTATGCTTTATTGCTAATACCTCTGCTTATGTTAAACATACTTTTAGCTGTAGGGTTTGCTATTATACTTTCTATCATAGGCGTTTATTTTTTAGATATGCAACGCATTTGGGGACTTTTAACTAGCCTTGGCTTTTTTTTAACGCCCATATTTTACAGTTTAGAAATGCTAAGCCCCCAAAGGCAAATGATAATAAAGCTCAATCCTATGACACACACTATACAAGCAGCCAGAGACGCGCTTATAGGTTTTTCATTTCCGCAAAGTTACGGCGGGCTTGTTTATGTGTTTACTTTGGCATTATTTTTAATAGTTTTCGGATATTTATTATTTAAAAAGTTTGAAGGGCATTTCGTGGAAAAAATACAATGAGCGACACGGTTTTAGAAGCGCGCGATATTTCAAAAAAATTTATCATAGGCACCTCAGAACGTTTAACTTTTTTTAAGTCGCTACATAATAAGTTTACGGGTAGCGCAAGCAGAGAGTTTTGGGCGCTTAAAGATATAAACTTTAAAGTTAAACGCGGGCAAATGGTTGCAGTGTTTGGCCATAACGGCGCGGGCAAAACAACGCTGCTTCGCATACTTGCCCATATTTTAAAACCAACCAGCGGGGCTTGTTTTAAAACATTGCCTGTATCGTGTATGTTTGAGCTTGGCATAGGGTTTAACCCTTTGCAAACGGCGCTTGAAAACGTTTACCTTTACGGCGCCTTGCACGGCATACCAAAAAAAGAGATAGACAAAAAGCTTCCCGACATTGTAGACTTTGCCGAGCTTAACAATTTTATGGGTGCGCGGCTTATGGAGTTTTCAAGCGGAATGCGCGCACGGCTTGCCTTTGCCACGGTAATGCAAACGCTTAAAGGCATTATTATGGTAGACGAGGTTTTGTCAGTGGGCGACGTTTCCTTTCAAAAAAAATGCACAAGCGCCTTTGAAAAAGTTTTAAACAACGGTCACACCATACTTTTTATTTCACACGGGCTTGGCGAAGTAAAAAAGCTTTGCTCAAAAGCTTTATATATTGAACACGGCAAACAATTAGCTTACAGTAATGTTAATGAAGTTGACGAAATGTATACCAGCAGAATGAAAAATTTTTCAAGGGATTAATTATGTCAAACAATAACAGTTTCTTAAAAGATTTTTTAAACTTTTTTTGGGAAAAGAAAGCCTGGTGGCTGGTACCCATGTTTTTGGTTTTTATAGTGCTTGGACTTTTGGTGGTTTTTGGCAAATCAAGCGCGGTTGTACCTTTTGTTTATGTGCTGTTTTAAATTTAACTATTATATTTACGGAGAATTATTATGACTCAAGAACAAGAAAAAACGAAGTGCGCGTGCGGAAGGTGCGCACAATGCGAAACGACACAAACACAAAATAAAGAAAAAATTAATTTTGTATGGGATACCCACTACCGTTGCAATTTCCGTTGCCCGTACTGCTGGTTTGACAAACAATGGGAAAATATGGACAGCCAAAACGTTTACCCGCCAATAAATGAGCTTATAGACGTTTGGAAACGCATATACGACAAGCATGGCGAATGCCACTTAATGCTTACCGGCGGCGAACCTATAATTTATCCCAATATTATAGAGTTTTTAGAAGCCGTGCAAAAGTGGCACACCATAAAAGTTACAAGCCAGTTGTCCGGCGACATGTATACTTTTGCGCGCAGGCTTGACCCAAGCCGCGTAGTTTTAGATATGAATTTTCATCCCTTAGAAACCAAAGAGGAACCTTTTATAAGAAAAGTTTTAACACTCTATAAATACGGTTTTAAAGGCGGCGTTTGCTACCTTGCCTACCCACCGCAAATGGACAAAATACAACACTATTATGACTTATTTAAAAAACACGGCATACCTTTGGCGCTTGCGGCGTTTTGGGGTACATACAATGGCAAAAAATATCCCGAAAGCTATAACGATGAAGAACGCGAAATGATGAAGCCTTACCTTGGCGATTTAGACCGTGTTAAATATCACCTTGAAGGGCGCAAAACAAAAGGCAAACTTTGCCGCGCAGGACAAATTTATGCCTCTATAAAAGCAAACGGCACGGTAACCCGCTGCGGACCATTAAGCCATGAACCTATAGGCAATATTTTTGACCCTAACTTTCAGTTATTTGATAAGCCTATGCCTTGTACGGCAAACATTTGCCCCAATGACGAATACAAATGGATTGTAGATGAGCAAAGATGAAAATAGCACTTATCAAAGCACCCTGGTGGGTCAGGTACTGCCCGCCTTATATACTCGCTTATTTTAGCGCTTATTTAAAAAGCTTAGGGCACCAAACATTCATGTGGGATTTAAACAATTTGTTTTACCACGAGAATTCGCCCGAAAACAAAAAATTTTGGGATAACAGAGATTATTATTCTTATTGGGAAAATCCCTCGTTTACGCAAAATATTTTAGATAATTCAAACGCGCAAAAATATGTAGCCGAAATTGTAAATTCGGGTGCGCAAGTTTTCATTTTTGACACGCACACGCCTTCGGTAAACATAAGCTATGCGATTGCGCGTAGCATTAAAAAAGCATTGCCTGAAGCAATAGTAATATTTTTCGGGCATAAAGCTTCC
>WQVR01000159.1 GCA_009785775.1 Candidatus Proendomicrobium guianensium | reverse complement strand
TGCAAAAAGGCGAATTTGCCACCGCTAAACTTAATTTTCAAAAGGTGGTTTCCCAAAGACCGTACTCTGTAGCGGCAAACTATATGCTTGCCATGATATACGAACGTGAAGAAAATGACACGGCCGCTCTTGCCGCTTGGCAAAGGGTTTTTTCAAGGGCGCGCCGCGGCGGAAATTTAAGCGAACTTGCCGCAAAACATATCAGACAACTTAAAGAAATCATAGGGGAAACCCGCTGATGCCAAAATTAAAAAAGACAATTCTTTTTATTCTTTGCGCCCTTTTTGTAAGCGCCTGCGCTACGCCGCGCGCGGCGGTAAACCCCGCTTTCGACTTTGACGCCGTTAAAAGCATTCAGGTTGGAAATTTTGGCGGGGGAGTTGCGGGTATGGGCGTGCAGAGTGCGTTTATAAGGCGTCTGCTTGCTATGGGTTTTGCTGTTCGCACTGACGGCGGCGCAGACGTTATTATAGACGGCGCTGTAACAACTTATGTGCCCAACAGAAATTTTTTAATACGCACCCCTGAAGACCGCCGGGGAAATATTTTTTTTATGAATGACGTTACTGAAATAGGCGGCTCTGCCATGTACGATTTGGGCACGGCTTTTGGCATAGAAGGCGGGCGTATAATGGCAAGCAATGCGATAGTGGGCATTTCGGCTTTTATGAAAGACGCCTCTACCGGTGAAATCGTGTGGAGTTTTTCGCACACGCACCAAAGTTTAGATTTACAAGGCGCACTAAACAACGGTGTGCGTTTTGTTTTAAGAACATTGCCGCGCTCAAGACCGCAAAGGTAGCGCGCGTCAATCCGGCACAGTTCTTGTAATGCTTAGGAGAAAAAAACAAAAGTGAATCAGTTTATAACAAAATTTTTGTTGGTTACCTTTGGTATACCGTTAGTGTTTTTTGCACTTTGGCTGTTTTTTGCCGACAGGCATATAGACGCTTCGTTAAGAAATGTAATAGACCCTTCTGTTTACGGTATACAACATGAGTTTGCCGGCGTTGCCGTGCAAGAAAAATCTTTAGACCGGATAAGAATTTTAACTTCAACCCTTGAGCTAAGCCGTGACATTATAACCTTTTCTTTTTTAAGCAAAGACAGAAGTATAAGTTATGAGGGTATACGCAAAAGGGAAAGAGTATTTTGGCCGTTGGATTTAATATACCCTATCAGGGACATTAGCGGCAGGAAAGTTGCCCGGCTTACAATTTGGCCTGCGCCTGAGCTTTTGTTTGAAACCGTTAACTGGCAGTTACTTATAGTTACGCTTATACTTGCGGTATTGCTTAGCATGGTGCTGACGCTGTTTTATTTATATCATGTGCTTTTTTCACCGTTAAACGCTTTAGAAAAGCTTGTGTCTCAAATGAGTTTGGGCGCTGAAAGTAATTTTATGTTTTTTGGCAAGTACGGCGGCGTTTGGCAAAATATAAGGGTAGACCTTAAAAAACTAAATGCTAAAGTTTTAGATATTAATACAACAGTACAAATGCTATTTTCGGTTTCAAAAGCCCTTACAAGTCAGGTAGATACAAGCCAAATTTTTAAAGTAATAATGCTTATAATACAAAAAAAGTTTCCGGGCGCTATGTGCGCGGTGCTACTTCCTAACGAGGGCGGCGGCCTTAAAATTGTAGCAAAAATCGGTTTTTCAAATGCCTTTAGGAAAACTATGCAAATTACTCCGGGCAATCCCATTACCGACGCTTTTACGGGCGCAAAAACGGTTAATATTGAAAACTTAGACAGCGTAGACGAAAAAGCGTTTGAAGACTTTATCGCCGAAGGCGTAAACAGCCAAATGAACGTGCCTTTGATGGATGAAAATTCGGGCGTGCTTGGCGTTTTAAGCGTTTCCAGTAAAGAGGAAAATGTTTTTGATGTTTCATTAACGGAAACGGTGCTTGTGGTTGCCAAATATTTGTCTATAGCCCTTTGTAATGTAAAACTTCATGATAAAGTTGTAGAGCGTAACCGTCAGCTTGAAACAGAGCTTGCCATAACATCAAGCCAGCTTTTGCAAACTAATGCCTGCCTTGTAAGCAAAGCGCGCGATGTAAAGGCATTGTCGGATATATCCGTTTTTGCGATAGATAAGTTTGATATAGCCCAAATTACCAAATATGCGCAAGAAAAAATTATAGAATTGACTTCTGCTGAAGCGGCATATTTTTTTGTGGCAGATAAGTCGTACGAAAACTTTATCGCCGTTAAAACAGGTGTGGGCGAAGCTTCGTTTCAAGAGGCAAGTTTTAATAAAAACAACTTAAAAATTATTGAGCGCCTTGCCGAAAGTAAAGCTCCGATACTTTTGCTTTCGCCTGAAGAAATTGCAGAGCAATGCCCCGAAATTTTAAAATACGGCAAAGTTTTTTCAGCGGCATTTTTTCCTAGTATTCATAACGGCATTATAACAGGTTTTGGCATTGTGCTAAACAAGTTTGCTTTAAGCGTTTCCGAAAGCGACATAAAACTTATAGAAAGCATTACTTTTGTTTATTCAGGCATTATTGAAAAAGTTAAACTTTGCAACGAAAAGCACGCGTAAGCGTTTTTTAATAGCCCAACAGCCAAACCTCAAGAGGAGAATATGCAGATACCCGAATTGAAACTTGTTTGCAAAGACTTAAGAAAAGAAATAATTAAAATGCTTCATGCCGCGGGCTCAGGCCATCCGGGCGGCAGTTTGTCGTCGGTAGAAATTGCGGCAAGCTTGTATTTTAACCATATGAATTTTAATCCTTCTAATCCCCAAGACCCTTTAAGGGACTATTTTATTTTATCTAAAGGCCATGCCGCCCCCGTGCTTTATGCGGTGCTTGCAAAATTAGAATGCATTAAAAATGAGGAATTGTGCACCTTAAGAAAGCTTGG
>WQVR01000158.1 GCA_009785775.1 Candidatus Proendomicrobium guianensium | reverse complement strand
TAAATACAGCGGTAGTCGGGGCATTTTCAAGAAAAAGCCTTATTTCAAATGTTATAGGCACAAAAGATAATGCCGTTTTAGACGCCCATACCGTAGCATTGAGCGCATTAAGTGCGGCGGGCGGTGTTGACATTTTAAGGGTGCACAATGTTAAAATGACGGCAGACATTTTAAAAATTGTGAATTTATACAATGGATAAAAATATGAGATTGTTCGGTACAGATGGTATTCGCGGTAACGCCGCAAAATTTCCTTTCGATAATAACACTTTAGAAATTATCGGCTATGCTTTAGCCAAAAATTTAAATCCTTCAAAATCTAAAAAACCTTTTTTAATATTGCGCGATACCAGGCAGTCCGGAGCGCGCATTGAAAAGGCTCTTGCTGGCGGTGTAATTGCGGCGGGAAGCGCCATTGTTTCGGCGGGCGTACTCCCAACACCTGCAGCAAGCGTCATTTTAAAAACCGCAAAAAACAAATACGCGGGGGCTGTTGTAATTTCGGCTTCCCATAACCCTTACCAAGACAACGGCATAAAAATATTCGGCGCAAACGGCTTAAAACTTTCTGACGCTACCGAAGCAAAAATAGAAAAAACAATAGCCGCACAATTTTCCAAAAAAACTTTTAAAAGTTCTGCAAAAATTAAAATTAAACGTGATACAGCTTTAAGTAAAATATACGAAAACTTTATAATAAACCTGTTTAGCAATATTAGCCTTAAGGGCAGAACCGTGGTTTTAGATTGCGCTAATGGCGCCGTATTTAAAATTGCGCCTAAAATTTTAAAAAATCTTGGCGCTTCGGTAGTAGCTATAAACAATAAACCAAACGGAAAAAATATTAATGTAAACTGTGGCGCAACAAAACCCGAAGCTTGCGCAGAAACGGTAAAAAAATTGATTAGTCAGGGGCTTAGCCCTCTGGGGCTTTCATTCGACGGCGACGGCGACAGGCTTATATGCGTAGATGAACGCGGCACAGTGCGCGACGGAGATTATTACCTTGCCGTAATGGCTAAGTCCTTAAAAGCCAATAAGCAATTAAAGGCTAATGCCTTAGTCACTACTGTTATGGCAAATATCGGGCTGGTAAAAGAAATGAAAGCCGCCAAAATTTCCCTAAAGCTTACAAAAGTGGGCGACCGGTATGTTTTAGAAGAAATGTTGCGCATTAAAGCCGCCCTCGGCGGTGAGCAGTCGGGGCATATAATATTTAACAATATTTTACCAACGGGCGACGGGCTTATAGCCGCGGTTGAACTTATTAAACATTTAGTTAAAAACAATACCACACTATTTAAAGAGACTCAAAGCTTCCAAAAATATCCGCAAGTGCTTATAAACACAAAAGTGGCGGCTAAGCCGCCTTTAGATAAACTTCCAAAATCTAAAACTGTTATTAAAAAATTTGAAAAAACATATGGTGATGAAGGGCGCGTGCTTGTGCGTTATTCCGGCACGGAAAATTTGCTTCGCGTTATGATAGAAGGCAAAAATATTTCGCAAATTAAAAAAGACGCAACAACTATTGCCGAAATTATAGCCTCTGAAATTGAGGAAGCAATTTAACCTCTACGAAGAATTTTGGATTTAGGCGACGCGCGCGGCAGTGAAGTGTGCATAAGTGAAACGGCACATAAGCTGACGTGAAAGTAAGCATAAACCCAAAATACAAAGGAGACAGCACAAAATGATAAAGTTAGGCGTTAATATAGACCATATCGCAACAGTGCGCCAGGCAAGGAAAGAAGATTTTCCAAGCGTCTTGCATGCGGCAGAAGTTTGCCAAAGCGCGGGCGCTACAGGCATTACAGTTCACTTGCGTGAAGACAGGCGCCACATTCAAGACAAAGACGTTTATGAACTTAAAAGTTTGCTTAATATACCCCTTAACCTTGAAATGGCAGCAACTGATGAAATGGTAAATATTGCGCGAGAAGTTAAACCCGCTTTTGTTTGCCTTGTACCTGAAAAGCGGGAAGAACTTACAACTGAAGGCGGACTTAATATATTAAGCCAAAAAGAGCGCCTTACAGATGTCGTAAACCGCCTTAAAGACGCGGGCATTAAAGTAAGTATGTTTATAGACGCAGACATAGCGCAAGTAAAAGCCGCAAGCGACATCGGCGCAGACATTATAGAAATACATACGGGAAATTATGCAAAGTATTTCAAGCTTTCGGCAAGTTCTAAAGAATTTACAGACGAACTTTCAAAAATTGCAAAAGCCGCAAGCGCAGGGCATGCCCTTGGGCTTACAATTAACGCGGGACACGGGCTTGACTATGACAATATTGCCCCAATATGCGCCTTAAAAGAAATGAACGAATTTAACATAGGCTTTTCCATAGTAGCCCGTGCCGTTTTTACGGGGCTAGACGCCGCCGTGCGTGAAATGCTAGCCAAGTTAAAGCAATATAGCTGTTAACTAAATTAGAGGATACAATATGCGCATAGGCGTAGACATTGAAGAATTTGAGCGTTTTAAAAAAATTGCCGCAAGCCCCGCAAAATTAAAACGTATATTTTCCGAGGAAGAAATAGCCTATTGCCAAAGCAAAAAAAATCCCGCCGCGCATTTTGCCGCGCGATTTGCCGCTAAAGAAGCCGTATGGAAAGCCCTTGAAGGGCATCATGTCCTAGCGGACAGCAAGTTAAACGGCAAAACTCTTGCGGGCAAAAAAATTACAATTACCGACATCAATATACAAAACACCGCTTCGGGTAAGCCCGAAGTGTACATTAACGGGAAAAAAGCAAAAAATATAGATGTTTCGCTTTCGCATTCTAAGAATTATGTTGTAGCCGCCGCCATTTGCGCATAGGGGTAAAAAATGAAAATACCAAATAATTTCAGCCAAGACACTATAAACATAAGGCG
>WQVR01000157.1 GCA_009785775.1 Candidatus Proendomicrobium guianensium | reverse complement strand
TTTTGCGTTTAGCCCCGTTATGTTAGAAAGCGTGGCAGTAATATCTTTTCAGGCATACTTGTTTTCATCGCTTTTTTGTCTTTTAGCGCTGCACTTTTTTTTACGCTCTGGCGGCGGTAAAAGTCCGGTAAATTATTTGCCCTTTGGCGTATTTTGTTTAATGGCTTTTTTTACTAAAGAAAATGCGATAGTGTTGCCCGCTGTTTGCTTGGCGTATATTTTTATTTGTAACAGGCAAAATTTTGGGAAAAATGAATATCAAAACTTAAATTTTTGGGTGCGCTTTAAGCCATTTATTGTAGCTTTAGCTCTTTGCGTTTTTGCGGGATTGTTTTTTTTGTTTTTCTGGTTGCCGCGCTTTCCTAAACAAATTTTTTCTTCTATTTTTCCAAACATAAGCGGCGCTTCAACGCCCGTCATGACATTTTACGCCTATATTAACAGCATATTTTTATCTTTGTTGCATAACATTAAAACTTTACTTTTTCCTTTTAGGCTTTCGGCGGATTACAGCATATTTGTGCCAAGTAATGCTTTAAGCGTTTCGGGTATTATTACGGCTGTATTGTGTGCGGGTGCGGCAGTGTGGTTAATTTTAAAAGTTAAAAATCCGCTTATAAAATTTTTAACTTTATTTGCAATAATAGTTTATTTGCCCGTAAGCAATATTGTGCCGTTAATAAATACAGTAAACGACAGGTACTTATATTTTTTAATGGTTCCGGCGGCGCTACTATGCGCTGCGGTCTTAGACATTTTAAGAAAACAAAACTTGCAAATTTATAAGTACGCTGTAGTTATGATTATGGTTATGATTTTTATATGGGCTTTTTCTTACCGCGCGCGCGGCGCTGTTTTTTTTGATAACAGCACAGTCTATGCCGAAGTAGTAAGGCGCCACCCTCAAAACGTACGGGGATTTTATAACCTTGCTATAAGCTATATGATAAGCGGAAACCACCAAAAAGCTCTTGAAAATTTTCAAAGAGTGCAAGCATTAAACCCTGCCTTTAACAGCGCGGAAGTGTTTTTTTTAAAGGGAAGAATCTACATGCACTTAGGCAATATTGAACGCGCCCGCCAAAACACTTTAAGCTCTATACTGTTTAGCCGCAGCGGCGAACACATAGGCTATTTTTTTAACCTGTTTGAAACTCCCGACGACGCAATGCTGCATATAATCAATATATTCGAAAATGCCGTTATAGAAAAAAACACTTTGCTTTACTTTATTGCTTACTATAAATCTTTGCCTGACGGCTCAAAATTTCAAATTGAAATATTACGCAATATTGTTGACAATTAAGTATAAAATTTAGTATAAAACGTATTAATCATATTCATAATAACGCTAAGGGCGCAATTTTTGATATACCTTGCGCACCTTGGGCGTTCTTTTTCGGTCTGTTAAATTTTTTAAAAAAGAGAGAGCAAAAATGGCAAGAGAATTCCCGTTAAACAAAATTAGAAATTTCGGAATAGCCGCTCATATTGATGCCGGCAAAACCACCACGTCTGAGCGCATACTTTACTATACCGGAAAAACCCACAAACTGGGCGAAGTTCACGAAGGTGCCGCCACTATGGACTGGATGGCGCAAGAGCGTGAGCGTGGCATAACAATTTGCTCTGCCGCAACAACCACCCGCTGGCAAGATATGCAGTTTAACCTTATAGATACTCCGGGGCACGTAGATTTTACCGCAGAAGTAGAACGTTCACTTCGCGTTTTAGACGGCGCCATAATAGCGTTCGACTCCGGTAACGGTGTAGAGCCGCAGTCTGAAACCGTATGGCGTCAGGCAGACAAATACCATGTTCCGCGCATAGTTTATGCTAACAAAATGGATAAAATCGGCGCGGATTATTATATGGTTGTAGAAGATGTCCGCACCAAACTTGGCGCAACGCCCCTTCCTATGCAGGTGCCTGTGGGTGCCGAAGCCGATTTTAAAGGCGTTGTAGATATAGTAAAAATGAAAGCCGTTATCTGGAAAGGCGAAGAACTTGGCGCAAAGTTTGAAGTTGTAGATATCCCCGCAGACCTTTTAGAGCAAGCCAAAGAGCAACGCGCTAAAATGATAGAACTTATAGCCGACCACGACGAAGAAGTAATGAACTGCTACATGGAAGGCACAGAGCCTACCGAAGTTCAAATTAAAAGAGCTATACGCGTGGCAACATTATCCATAAAACTTGTGCCCGTGTTTTGCGGCACTTCATTTAAAAATAAAGGCGTTCAGACGCTTCTCGACGCTGTTTGTGATTATTTGCCTTCTCCGCTTGACAGAAAAGATTTTCAAGGCATAAACCCCGACACTGGCGAGCCGGACACCCGCCCCGTAGACGACACCGCGCCTTTTAGCGCGCTTGCTTTTAAAGTTCAGGCAGACCCTTTTGTAGGAAAACTTACTTATTTCAGAGTTTATTCCGGTAAACTTGAAAGCGGCACTTATGTTTTAAATTCAGGTAAAAATAACAAAGAAAGAATTTCACGTATCGTGCGTATGCATTCTAACAGCCGTGAAGAAGTTAAAGAAGTTTTTGCCGGCGAAATTGCCGCCGCTATAGGCTTAAAAAACACTTCTACCGGCGATACGCTTTGCGCTGAAGATAACCCCATAGTGCTTGAATCTATGGAATTTCCGGATCCCGTAATTTCGGTAGCGATAGAGCCCAAATCTAAAGCGGACGAAGAGCGCCTTGCTACTGCTCTTGGCCGCCTTGCCGAAGAAGACCCCACATTTAAAGTCAGAACCGACGAAGAAACAAACCAAACCATAATTTCGGGCATGGGCGAGCTTCACTTGGAAGTTTTAGTAGACAGAATGAAGCGTGAGTTTAATGTTCAGGCAAACGTAGGAAAACCCCAAGTTGCTTATCGCG
>WQVR01000156.1 GCA_009785775.1 Candidatus Proendomicrobium guianensium | reverse complement strand
TTGTAAATTTCGGCGCTGACATTAAATTTTTCAAGTTTAACTTTTAATGCCGCGGCGGCTTCGGTATTGCTAAAGTAGCTGCCCCCGATATTAAAACCTTCCGAGGCAAATTTTTGGGCAAGCGCGCTGCCTATGCCGCCTGTAATGCCTGTAATGATAACTGTTTTACCCGCTTGCGCGGGAGCATTATATTGTGAAGTCATAAGCGTCCTTATAATTTTTTATAGAGGTATTATCCCTTGTCGGTATGTATATATCCTGCTTTTTTTATCATTTTTAAATCTTCTTTAACGGCGGCGCCTTTAACGGTTAAATAATCACCCACCATAACGCCTGAAGCCCCCGCCATAAAAATCAAGTTTTGTTTGTCGCCAAGCAAAGCCCGCCCGCCGCAAACCGTTATATGCTTAGACGGATTAACATATCTAAACATCGCGATGGTTTTTAGCATTTCATCCGCGGACATTTTTTTAACTTTGCCTACGCGCGTACCTTTATGGTTAACAAAAAAATTTATGGGCATAGAGTCTACGTTTAATTTTTTTAATTCAAACGCTAAATCTACGCGGTCTTCTAAACTTTCGCCAATGCCAAAAAGCCCGCCAGAGCATATTTTAAAACAAGCTTTTGCGCAAGGCGTATGTTTTTTACCCTTTGGGCATAAGTGTGTGTTGTGCAGATATTTGGAAAAAATTTTTTGGAAGTTTCAAGATTATGGTGAATTCGTGATACTCCGGTTTTTTTTAATGCTTTTAATTGAGCCTCTGAAAGCGTACCCACAGAAAAGCCAAGTTTTGAAGCGTTTTTGAAACCTTTAACAAAAGAGCAAAGCTCCGCAAATTCATTGTTGCTAAGCGCATTGCCGCTTGTAACAATACCAAAGCACGCCGCACCCGACTTTATTGCTTTACTTGCGGCTTGAGAGAGTTTTTTTGCGCTTACAAGCGGATACTTGGGAGAAGACGCTTTATTGTAAACAGATTGCGCGCAAAATTTGCAGTTTTCTGCGCACGCGCCGGATTTAGCGTTTACAATAGCGCAACTTGAAACTTCATTTCCTTTATAAGCGCGCCTGAATTTTTCGCCTGTTTTAAGCGCCTCTTCAAGCGGCAAGGAAAAAATTTTTAATGCCGCTTTTTTGGTTATTTTATTTTTCACTGCTATTCTCCGTTTAAACTTTCTTTTAAAGTAGTCAACCTTTGCAAAAAACAAGGTTGACTGCGGGTTTGAAAATTACCCGCTTGTGCTTGCGCGTACGGCTATTCTTCTATCTTAATGCGTACGGTGCGCGCTTTAACTACAGAGCGTGTAGCATCTATTTGTTTTATGGCTTTTTCAAGGTTTTCGCGGCGTGTTTTGTGTGTTGTAATTATAATTTCGGTATTATTTTCTAAACTTCTGCGTTGGAAAAGGCTTGCTATTGAAACTTTGTGGCTGCCAAGCAGGGTTGAAATTTTAGCAAGCGCGCCGGGCTTGTCTTCAACCACAAAACGCAAATAATATGCTCCGCGGCTTTTTCCGGAAGGCAAGAGTTTTACTTTCTTTTTAGGGTCGTAAACAACTTCGGGAACAATACCCGCTGTTTTGCTTACAATTTGTTCGCAAAGGTTTACAATGTCTGAAACCACGGCGCTCGCCGCAGGCCTTGCGCCCGCGCCCTTGCCGTAAAATAAAACGTCGTCGGAGTCTTTACCTTTTACTTTTACGGCATTATATTCGTTTTCAACGGTAGCAAATGTATTGTCGTGGCTTACAAGGCGGGGTTCAACTGAAAGGTCTATGCCGCCTTTGGTTTTTTCGGCAGAGCCTATAAGCTTAATGTCATAACCTAAATCTTTGGCTATTAAAACGTCTTTCACGTTTAAGTTTGAAATGCCAGAAACTTTAATGTCTTTAACTTTTATCCATGAATCCCATGCAAGGGAAGAAAGTATGGCAAGCTTGTTGGCGGTGTCTATGCCTTTAACGTCAAAAGAAGGGTCGGCTTCGGCAAAGCCCGCTTTTTGCGCGGCTTCTAAGGCCTGTTCGTAGCTTACGCCGTTTTTTGTCATTTCGCTTAAAATAAAGTTTGTGGTGCCGTTTAAAATGCCTTTAATTTCAAACGCGTCTATAGATGAAAGCCCCTCTGATAAGCCTTGCACAACAGGCATTACTCCGCCCACTGCCGCCTCAAAATAAACAGATTTTTTTACGGCTTTTGCAAGGGTAAAAATTTGATCCCAATATTTGGCAAGCACGGCTTTATTGGCGGTAATAACATTTTTGCCGGCTTTTAAGGATTCGGTAATTATTGTGCGGGCGGGCTCGTACCCGCCTATAAGTTCTACAATAATATCTATTTCAGGGTCTTTTATAATATCTTTAAAGTTTTTAACGTAAAGTTCGGGTTTGTCTATGGGTTTTAAATCGCAGATAGATTTAATTTTTACGGTAAGCCCGAGTTTTCGCGCTATAATTTTTTTGTTTTCTTCAATAATTTGCAATGCGCCCTTACCAACAGTGCCGTAACCTATTAAACCTATGTTTATAAACTTTTTATCCATTTTTATAACCCTTTTTGTTGAGCCTCTTTGGTAAATTTTTTTATTCTTATAAGAGCGTCGTGAAAGCGTTTGTCGTGCGTTACCATAGACATGCGTATATATCCCTCGCCGTGTTTGCCAAAACCCACGCCGGGCGAAACCACAACGCCGGTTTCTTTTACCAAACGCTCAGCTACCGATAATGAGCCTTCTTTTTTTAAGTGCTCGGGTAAGCCCGCCCAAATGTACATTGTGCCTTTTGTCTGGCGCGCGTTCCAACCGCATTTTTGCAGGCCTTGCGTCATAAAATTCATACGGCGTTCATACACCAAAGACTGCCGCCTTACGCAATCGTTAGAGCCGTTAAGCGCGGCAAT
>WQVR01000155.1 GCA_009785775.1 Candidatus Proendomicrobium guianensium | reverse complement strand
TTATGGCCGTCATAATCTATAACATAAAGTTCTCTAAAACCAGTGTTGTCGTTAATAAAAGCAATTCTGCTTGTGGCTATGCCCTGCTCGCCTGTAAGGCGACGTATAATTTCATTGCTTATCCTGTGGGCAAGAAGCCGCTGGTTAATTCTCTCTTCCCTAAAAGTTTGTTCCCAGATAAGTTGGCGGCTGTCTACGTCGAATATTCTGCAAAGCACTACGGCATAGTCGCCCTCAAAGGTAACATGCGCCCTGACGGTAGCAACGGCGGCTAAGTTGGATAGGTCTTGCCAGCGTTCTTCTTCGCTCATATCTGCCGCCGCGCCGACAGTAGCGTCAACAAGGTTAAAGTAGCGCGACAGTATCAAGTTGTTTTCTATTATTCCCCTTACTTGCGAGGTAAACCGCACATTTTCAGCGCTTCTTGGTGTGGTTGTAAAAATTTCTAAGGCAATGTCTGAACGTTGGCTTGCCATTGAAAGCGACAAATATACGTCTACGGCATACGCCGCACCCGCAAAAAACAAAACAGTAAATACTGTTATAAAAAGTTTACGTACGGCTAAATTCAAAATTGACTCCTAAAAAATCTTCGCTAAATGTATCAGGAAGCGGCGGAAACCTTGAGCGACGCACGGCATTTGCCGCGGTCATATCAAAATTTGCGTTTCCGGAAGACTCTCTGACAGTAATGTCTGAAGCGCTGCCGTCACGGGCTATTCTAAAATGTATTATAGCTCTGTGTCTGCCGAATCTGTCAACATGTTGCCAATTTTGGCTTATTATGCGGACTATCTGGTTTGTGTACCATATATACCTAAAATCTGATGCGTCTAAACTTATTCTACTTCCCCCACCCGCTTCAGGAGCTGCTACAGCCTCAGTCGGCGGCGCAGTTACTTCTTGAGGCGGCGCGGGAGTAACAGGAGTTGGCGCGGGCGGCGCTTGAACGGGTGCTACAGGAGGAGGCGCAGGTCTTGGTCTTGGCTGCGGTTGCGGCCTTGGGGGCTGCTCATCCCTTATCCTTATAGTTTCTTCCGTTCTTGCGGGTTCAGGCCTTGGTATATCTTCAACCCTTCTGGGTTGAGGTTCCGGCGGTGCCTGCGCAGGCGGCGCCGGAGGAGCCGCGACAACAGCAGGCGGACCGGGTGAAAAAAAAGTTACCTCTATAGGAATAGTAAGAGAAACAGGATTCTGTTTAGGTCTGGAAACCACAAACAAAATCAACGCGTGCACTAAAACAGAAATTAAAACAAAGCTGAAAAAATTATCTGTTTTGAACATTTTGATGTCTTCTGATTCTTTCCCTTGCCGTTAGCGCTTCCGCGCTTTGCGGAAAATCCCTTACAATAGCGCCAAACATCGCCATTGCTGCATCTTGGTTACCTAAAGCCTCGTAACTAAGCGCTATTTTTAAGTTTGCCGCTACTATAACGTCTCTTGCTGTTGGATGAAGCCTTGCGACTTGTCTGTACTCGGTAAGCGCCCTTTCAAAGTTTCTTTGCGCAAAAAAGCTTTCGGCTAAAAAGAACTGCGCTTGCGGCGCAAGGTCACTTCTTGGGTGCATAGCCAAAAAGTTTTCAAACCCCGAAATTGCAAGCTCAAAACGCCCCGCAACAAAATCTGAATATGCCGCCCTGTACATTTCACTCGGTATCCCTTCGGTGGCTATCACCGAAGGGTCGAGCGCTTTATTTCTAATCTGTGTTTCTATATCTTGTATATTTTGGTTTAATGTCGCGGTTCTGCGCGTAACGTCTTGAATTCTTACTTCAAGCGAGTCTATTGTAACCAAAGCAGAGTCATTTCTTGCAAATAAGTCTGCCTGATTTCGCTGAAGTTCATTAAACCTCACCTGAAGCGCGGCAAACTCGCTTCGCAGTTGCGTTATATCGGTCTGCGTGGTTACAGGCGCGCAAGCAACAGCAAAAAATGCTGTTAATGCGATTAAACAATTTATTTTTTTCATTTTTTTTATCTATACTGCATAACTAACGTTTCTGCGCGGCGATTTCTTGCCCAGCCGGCTTCGTTGCTACGGTTATCTATGGGCATTTCTTTGCCGAACGAAATTGTGGCAATACGGCCCGGCGCAACACCAAGCTGTATATAAACATCTCTTACCCTGTTAGCGCGTCTTTGACCAAGCGCTAAGTTATATTCTATGGTACCGCGTTCGTCTGTGTGGCCTTCAACTACAATTCTGGCGTCGCGGTTTGCCTGTAGCCATGCCGCGTTTTCTCTTAAAATGCCCATTGCTTCCGCGTTCAAATCGCTTGAGTCAAACGCAAAGTGCACCATTCTTAAGTTAACATTACGCTCGGGCACTTGATTTCTTATGGTAGGTTCTTCAACTACTACCGGCGGAGTCCATGTTGGCACTTCTACAATTTCTTGCGCTTGCCATGCGGGCGCAGGAGGCGGTGTGCCTACATTAACGTCTCTCCTTCTTGCGCAAGCGGCTGTAACAAGCAAAAATGCAAATGCCGTAAATAACAAAATCTTTTTCATTTCTTACTTTACCTCTTTAGTTTTTATTTTTTTGAAACTACATCCTAAATCATATGGTTAAACAAACCTCTAAAAACCCAGAATATATGCTTTAGTCTACATCCTCCTGTATTCCTAACTTTTGTAAATATTCTTGCGCAAAGCGCGTGTCAGGGAAAAGTTCTAAAATTCTTAAGTAAGTTGCCTCTGCCATGTCATACTGCCCCAAAAGTTCATAAAACCTTGCAAGGCTTATGTATACATCTTCAAGTAAAAAACTATACGAGTGGTTTCTTATAAATAACCGTGCTTCGTTTGCCGCGCCTTCAAAGTTTTGCTTTTGGTCGTAAAGATAAATAAGCCTGTACGAAGCAAGCTGTCTAAGGATACGCGGGCGCGCGTTTAAAGATACG
>WQVR01000154.1 GCA_009785775.1 Candidatus Proendomicrobium guianensium | reverse complement strand
TGGTTTGTGTCTTGGTATTCGTCTACCAAAATATATTTAAAGCGGTTTTGGTATTTTTCTAAAACCTGCGGATTAGACGCAAGGGTTTCAACGGTTTTCATTATTAAGTCGCCAAAGTCTAGAGCGTCTGAAGCCTTAAGGCGGGCTTGGTAAATTTCGTAAATTTTCGCCGCTTCTTCTTCATAACGGGTTTGCGCGTTTTGGGCTAATACTTGCGGCGTTAGTAAATCATCTTTGGCACGGGAAATTTTGTCTGTTATACTTGACGGTTTAAACTTTTTTTCGTCTAAATGAAGTTCTTTTATTATGTCTTTTACGGTATTTTTTTGCTCGCCGTAGCCGTATATTAAAAAGTCTTTACTAAGCCCGGCGGCAGTGGCTTCCACCCGTAAAAAATAGGCGCAAAAAGAATGAAATGTAGACACCCACACGCTGCTTCCCGCCCCGCCAGCTAAATCATTAACACGGCGTTTCATTTCTTCGGCGGCTTTATTAGTAAAAGTTACCGCTAAAATGCCGTAAGCTGGTACGCCTTGGCTTATTAAATGCGCTATGCGGTGAACTATTACGCGGGTTTTTCCCGTACCTGCTCCCGCAAAAATTATCAGGGGGCCTTGAGTGTGAAGTACTGCGTCTTGTTGGGGTTTATTAAGGTTTTCCATATTTTTAGACTTGAGAAAAGTTTACACCAAAAGCTAAATCTGCGAAAGGTTTTGGCGTTTAGGCGACGCTTGCTTGGGCGACGTGTACAGGAAGTGAAACGAGTACACGAGCACAAGCATAAGGAAGCATAAACTCAAAAGCTAAGCAGACGAATATACTCTATATTTCTTATATAACACCCCGCCCATCATCTCGGCGGCGCGGCTTGTCATAATATTTTCTTCTAAAATCCATGAAAATTCGCAGGTTTTGTAGCCCGCGCGCATGGCATAATTAAGCGACATTTCATACATTGCCGCCTCTATGCCTTTCATGCGATAATCTTTTACCACACCCATTATCATAAGCCTAAGCGCATTAATTTTACGCTTATGGTATAAAAACTTGAATATCCCAAAAGGCAATAGGCGCCCGTGTATTTTTTTTAGCACTTGGTTATAGTCGGGCAGGGCTATAAGCATTCCGGCAGGTTTTTCGTTTAGCGTTGCTATAATAATTACGCCTGGGTCAGCAAGCATTTTAAGCTTTTGCGCTATGGTTTTAAACTCTTCGGCTGTCCAAGGCACAAAACCCCAGTTTTTTTCCCAAGCGCTATTATAAATTTCCATAACGTCTTCGAGGTCTCGCGCGAAGTTGCTTTTATCAAGCTGGCGAAGTTGAAGACCAGGGTTCTTTTTATAAGTTATTTTTACCGCGCGCGACAGGCGCTCTGCGGGACCGTCTGCAACTTGCATATTATAAGCGTAAAGTTCTTTTTCTTTTACCAGCCCCGCGCTTTCAGCAAGGCTTAGGTAATACTCTTTACTGTAAGGCATCATTACAGCAGGCGAACAGTCAAAGTTTTCACATAAAAAACCAACAGTGTCATTAGTTGAAGGATTTACGGGACCCATCATTTTTTCAATGCCGTTTTCTTTTATCCAGCCGTGTGCGGCGTCAAAAAGAGCTTTGGCAACTTGAACGTCGTTTACACACTCAAAAAAACCAAAGAAGCCGACTTTTGTGTTTTGGAAGTCTATATAGTTTTGGTCTATTATGGCGGCAATTCTGCCTATAACATTGCCGTTATCATCTAAGGCTAAAAAAAGTTTGCGGCTTGAGTGAAGCCAAAAGGGGTTAGAATCTGAAAGGATTTCTTTTACATCTATACGCAAGGGCGGCACCCAAAAGGCGTCGCCCTTGTAAAGCTTAAACGGAAAATTTATAAATAAGCTTAAATCTTTTTTGGTAAGAACTTCTTGCAGGCGCATAACTAGCTTATCACACCTAACTCTTTGGCTACTTTGCCGAATGTTTCAAGCACAAAGTCTAACTGCTCAGACGTATGCGTTGCCATATAACTTGTACGTATTATAGCGCTTGGAACCGCGGGGCTTACCACGGGGCTTGTAAAAACACCCGCGTCAAAAAGCATACGCCACATTTTAAACGCCGTCATATCGTCGCCTATGGTAAGCGGTATAATGGGAGATTCGCTTGTGCCTGTATCAAAACCCATAGACTTAAAGCCTTCTTTCATTTTATTGGTGTTTTCCCAAAGTTTTTTACGGCGTTCGGGCTCTTCCTGCAAAATATCAAGCGCGGCGCCTATAGCGCCAACGCATGCAGGCGGAAGGCTTGCGGTAAACACAAGCGAACGCGACATATGCTTTATGTAGTTTATAACTTGTTTGTCGCCTGCTATAAAGCCGCCTATGGAAGCAAGCGATTTTGAAGCCGTTGCCATTATAATATCAACATCACCCTGCATATTAAAATGCTCGCCCGTACCGGTACCGTTTTTGCCGATAACGCCAAGAGAGTGCGCTTCGTCTACAAAAACTTTAGCGCCGTATTTTTTTGCCAAAGCCACTACGCCGGGCAGGTTTATAATATCGCCTTCCATACTGAAAATTCCGTCTACAACTATAAGCATGCCTTTATCTTTGTTTTTTTCAAGCACGCGCTCTAAGTCTGCCATGTCATTATGCTTAAAGCGCACCATTTCACCAAGACTTAACCTGCAACCGTCTATAATAGAGGCATGGTCTAGCCTGTCTGTAACTATAACTTCGCCCTTACCTACAATAGTTGGTATAGCGCCAAGATTGGATTGGTGGCCGGTTGTAAAAAGTATAGCCTCTTCTTTGCCGACAAAGTTCGCAAATTTTTGCTCAATTTCAACGTGAAGCCCGTTTGTACCGTTTAAAAAACGCGAGCCACTGCAACCTGTGCCAAATTCTTTAACAATTTTTACGGCATGG
>WQVR01000153.1 GCA_009785775.1 Candidatus Proendomicrobium guianensium | reverse complement strand
TAAAACGGCGGTGTTAAATTATTTAAAAGCTAACCCCGTAAAAAACGAAAAACATTTACAAGATATTTGCGCGGGTTTTCGCGCGGCAGTTTGTGAAACTGTGTACGCAAAAACATTAGCCGCTGCAAAAGAATTTAAGCTAAAAAAAATAGTTTTAGGCGGGGGAGTAAGCGCAAATAAACTTATCCGCAAACTGTTTTCAGGCATTGAAAAAGAGGGGATTATTCCCTATATACCGCCTTTAAAATATTGTACCGACAATGCCGCCATGATAGCCGCGGCGGCTTACTACACTAACAAAAAAAAGATTAAAAAAGTAGATTTAAAAATAAACCCATCGCTGACAATAGAGAGTTTATAATATGGCAAAGTTGCCCGAATTAACAATAGGAAATATCAAACTTAAAAACTCGCTTATGCTTGCGCCCATGGCAGGCATTACCGATATGCCCGTAAGAGTGCTTGCCACGCAAAACGGCGCGGGGCTTGTCTATACCGAAATGGTGTCTGCGCGCGCGCTTGTGTATGACAGCGAAAAAACAAAACTTCTTATGCGCATGTGCGAAACCGAACGCCCTACGTCAATACAAATTTTTGGGTCAGAACCCGCCCATATGGCGCAAGCCGCAAAAATGGCAGAAGCGTTTGGCGCCGATATTGTAGACATTAACTTAGGGTGTCCTGCAAAAAAAATAACCAAAACCGGCGCGGGTTCTAAACTTCTTGCCGATATAAAAACTCTTAGCGCAATACTACAAGCAACCCGCAAAAGCATAAAAATTCCATTAACAATAAAAATACGCATAGGGCTTGTCCCGGGGCAAAATATCGCGCCTGAAGTAATTAAACTTGCTTATGAAACGGGCATAAATATGGTGGCGGTTCACGCGCGCCCTGCAAGCCTTGGGCATACGGGATTACCGGATATCGAAGCGTTTAGGGTTGCGGCGGCAGACGCAAAGCTTCCCGTAATTGCAAACGGCGGTATTGAAGACGAAAAAACCGCACAAAAATTTTTAGACATTCCCAACTGCGGCGGGCTTATGATAGGCAGGGGCGCTATAGGCAATTACAGCCTGTTTTCCCGCTTAGAGAATTATTTTAATAACGGGCAACCATCTATAGAGCCCTCTTGGGAACAGCGCATAAATTGGCTGCGCCTGCATGCCGAAGCTTCCGTTAAACATTATGGCGAAGAAAAAGGCATAGTAATACTTCGAAAATTAACGCCGTATTATATAAAAGACATTCCAAACGCCAGTAAAATAAGGGATAATATAAACAAAATATCTACCCTTAAAGAATTTGAAAACGCCGTTAAACAAAACTGGGATACTTTAAGTTACGACTAAAAATTTAACAAAAACAAAAAAGGAAAATAATTATGAATTATTTAGTTTTATTTATAAAAGGTATGGCATATGGCGCGGCTAATATTGTGCCGGGTATAAGCGGGGCTACTATTGCAGTTATAATCAAAGTTTACGAACAATTAGTAGGCGCCATTACGATAAATTATAAGAAGCTTTTAGCTAATGCGCCGTTTCTTATTCCTTTCGGGGTTGGGGCAGTAATAGGCCTGTTTTTGTTTGCAAGAGTTTTTTCATATCTTTTAATAGAGTTTTTTGTTCCGTCGCAAATGTTTTTTCTCGGGCTTATCATAGGCTGTATTCCGGCGATATACAAGGAATGCATAAAAGAATCAAAACTTACAAAACACGATATTTTGCCGCTTGTAGCTGGCATAGCTTTTATGCTTATTTTATTTGCGTTTGCGGGGCAGGAAAAGACAGGCGTTATAGATGGCGGTATAACTCTGGGGGCAATTGCCGGAGTAATAGTAGCCACATTTGTGTCGGGATTTACCATGATTATACCAGGGGTATCGGGTGCGGTAATGCTTAAAACTTTCGGCTACTACACCATTGCCCTAAACGCCGTAAGCGAATTTAATATAGCGCTTATAGCATTATTCGGGTTTTCCGGCCTTAGCGGGCTATTAATCGGCGCAAAATTGATTTCTACGCTTATACGCACAAAGCGTAAGCTTGTGTACTGTGTTATTTTAGGGCTTATTATAGGTTCTGCACCAAGCATTTTTCCCTATCAAGACTTTAGGCTAAATTTAGAAGGCACCATCGGCATATTTCTTTTCGTAATAGGCGCGGCGATACCTGTTTTTTTAGGAAAAAGAAATAATAATTAGTTAAAGACAAAAAATGAAAAAATATTTTTATTTTTTTCTTGGATTTGTTATGTTGCTTGCAGGTTGTACAAGCACTAAAACACACATAGTTCATAATACGGCGCCGCAGTCAGTTATAAAAGAAGTAAGCAATGTAGAAACTCGCAGGAGAAGCGCTTTTGCAATAAACAGGCTAACAGGGTACGGGCTTGTACGCGGGGAAAGTTTTGGGTGGCGTTCGGGTTGGGGTTTCACTTTAGGAACTTTTGTGGCTGGAACGGCTTTGCTTGCTACAGATATTATAACACTTCCCATACAGTTGCTATTTGTACGAAGAACTGACGGTACATATTTTAAAGTTTCAGGACAAATAGTTGATGAAAACAACCACCCTTTGCCTAACTATGAATTTGTTATAGAAAATAGGCTTACTATTACTGATGCCAATGGCTTTTTTCAGCGAGAGTTGGCATTACAGAATGATAGAATTGTATTCAGGTTTTTCTCAGAGCATAATAAATTTGAAGACAGCGAAAGGCTTTTACTTCCAGAACCTTATAAAATTACTTTTTACATTGATAATTACGGAAATATACGCGCTGAGGCAAAAGTTTTTAGCTTGCAAAATAATAACTTTGTACAAATACCTAAAGGCATGTCTTTAGATAATGATAAAATTGTTGTCAGGCAACGAGAGTTTTTTAGGTCGAGGTAATTAGTAAAAATAAAC
>WQVR01000152.1 GCA_009785775.1 Candidatus Proendomicrobium guianensium | reverse complement strand
TTACGGCGCCTCAGACGACGCTTTCCATATGACCGCCCCAGACCCTGAAGCAAAAGGCGCGGTGCTTGGCATAGAAAACGCTATAAAAGACGCAGGCATTTCTAAAGACGAAGTAGACTATGTAAACGCTCACGGTACTTCCACACAATTAAACGATAAAACCGAAACGCTGGCGATAAAAAAAGTATTTGGCGAACGCGCCTACAAAATACCCGTGTCTTCCACAAAGTCTATGACTGGGCATTTGCTTGGCGGTGCGGCGGCGTCTGAATTGGTTGCGACGATTCTTTGTATGGAAAACGGTTTTATACACCCCACTATAAACTACGAAACGCCCGACCCCGAATGCGATTTAGACTATGTGCCCAATAAAGCGCGCGAGGCGCAAATTAAGTGTGCTATTTCGAACTCTTTGGGTTTTGGCGGTCACAATGCCACAATTGTAGTAAAAAAGTATGACAAATAGCAGTTTGAAACAAGACGCCTTAGGCGTTTTTCAAAAAGCAATAAACTACAAATTTAAAAACATAAATCTGCTTCAAAACGCTCTGACGCATAAATCTTATGCGTCAGAGCATACTCAAAATTCCAACGAACGTTTGGAATTTTTGGGCGATAGCGTGTTATCAGCCTGCGTGGCGGGCTATCTTTATAATGCCTACCCGCATAATGAAGAGGGTAAACTTTCCAAACTTAAAGCGCAGGTTGTCAGTTCGCAAAACTTGTTTTTATGGGCGGAAAGCCTAAACCTTGAGGCTGTTATAAGGCTTGGTAAAGCTGAAAGCCGAAGTGCCAGCCGCTTAAAAGAAGCCATAATATGCGACGCTTTTGAAGCCGTAATAGGCGCAATATTTTTAGACGGCGGTTATGATAGCGCGACACGGTTTATAATAAGCCTGCTTGAAACGCAAAGCGATTTTGAAAACCAAGACCACAAAAGCGCCCTGCAGGAAGTTTTGCAAAAACACTACAAAACCTTGCCCGTTTACAAGCTTGTTAAAGAGCATGGCCCCGACCACGAAAAAAAGTTTGAAGTAGGCGTTTACTTAAAAAACAGGCTTTTAGGTTCGGGCTCGGGATTCTCTAAAAAAGAAGCTCAAATTGTAGCGGCGAAGGAAGCTTTAAATAATTTAAAATCAACAAAAATGGGGGAATAGCACTATGGTTATGGAGTATTTTTTAAGCGAAGACGAAAAAATGATGGTAGAAACCGCGCGCACTGTCGCGCAGGAAAAAATTAAACCCGTAAGAGAACACTTTGACGAAGTTGAAGAGTTCCCTTGGCCTATAGTAAAAGAATTCGCCCAAGCTGACCTTTGCGGCGTTTATATACCTGAAGAATACGGCGGTTTCGGTAAAGGCGTTTTTGGCTTGGTGCTTGTAACCGAAGAATTATGTAAAGTAGACGGCTCTATAGCTTTGTCGCTTGCCGCCACCGCCCTTGGAACTTTCCCTATACTTCTTAGCGGCAACGAAGAACAAAAGAAAAAATATCTCCCCGATATCGCTTCAGGCAAAAAACTTGCCGCCTTTGGTTTAACCGAGCCCGGCGCAGGTTCAGACGCTACCGCAATGACAACAACCGCGGTAAAAGACGGCGACTACTACATTCTTAACGGCACAAAATGCTTTATCACAAATGCTGGCGACGCAGAAACTTACACTGTGTTTGCAAAAACTAACCCTTCGCGCGGCGCGCGCGGGATTTCCTGCTTTATACTTGAAAAAGGCATGCCGGGTTTTGAGTTTGGCAAAAAAGAAAAGAAAATGGGTATAAGAGCTTCCTCTACAAGAGAACTTATATTTAATAATTGCAGAGTTCACAAAGACAATATGGTAGGCAAAGAAGGGCACGGTTTAATGGTAGCCCAAGCTACGCTCGACTTTTCACGCCCCGGCGTTGCTTCGCAAGCTCTTGGCATAGCCGCAGGCGCTTTAGAAGAAGCCACAGCGTATGCAAGAAAAAGAGTGCAATTCGGCCAACCTATTGCAAGCTTTCAAGGCATACAGCACATGCTTGCCGATATGGCAACCGAAGTTGAAGCAGCCCGCTGCTTAGTTTATCAAACAGCAAAAATGATAGACGCAGAACACGCTAAACCCGCAAATGAAAGACAGCGTACAAGTAAAGAGTCCGCAATGGCGAAACTTTTTGCTTCTGAAGTTGCTATGAAAGTTACCACAAACGCCGTGCAAATTTTCGGCGGTTACGGATATTCAAGAGAATACCCTGTAGAAAAAATGATGCGCGACGCAAAAATTACCACCATTTATGAAGGCACAAGTCAGATTCAAAAGAATGAGATAGCCCTTTGTTTAATTAAAGAATCAGCAAAAGGCAAGTAATTTTTGCTTTAGCTTTTGCACTTTTGCTTCCTTGCGCGCCGGCTCGTGTACTGCTTGTACACTTCGCCGGCGCAAGCGTCGCAAAGATTCCAAAATCTTTCGCAAAAGCCAAATATAAAAAGAAAAAACAAATCTGTAAACTAGTGAGGAAAATATGCACATAGTAGTTTGTATTAAACAAGTGCCCGGCACAACAACCGTACAAATGGACCCCGAAACAAATACGCTTATAAGACAAGGGGTAGAATCCATAATTAATCCTTATGACGAATATGCAATAGAAGAAGGCGTGCGTATTAAAGAGCGCGCCGGAAAGGGAAAAGTTACCGTTATGACAATGGGACCTCCCCAAGCTGAAGAAGCGCTTCGCGAAGCTATCTCACGCGGAGCAGACGAAGCCGTTTTGGTTTCTAGCCGCGCTTTTGCGGGTGCAGACACATGGGCAACCTCATATGCTTTGGTCGGCGCTATTAAAACATTAGAACCCGTAAACCTGATAATTTGCGGTAAGCAAGCTATAGACGGCGATACCGCGCAAGTAGGTCCCTCTGTTGCCGAAATGTTAGACAT
>WQVR01000151.1 GCA_009785775.1 Candidatus Proendomicrobium guianensium | reverse complement strand
TATGCAAATTTCAAACGAATCTTTTTTAAGCGCGCGAAACTTTGCCAATAAAATTTGGAATGCTTCCCGCTTTATTATAATGAATGCCGAAGGTGTTACAGATATTCCAACAACGCCCCAAAGCGCCGAACTTGCAGACACATGGATACTTTCAGAGTTTGCACGTATGGCAAAAAAAGTAAGCGAAAATTATAATACATACGATATGGACGCCGCCGCACGTGAGCTTTACGATTTTTTCTGGACAAAGTTTTGTGACTGGTACATAGAACTTTCAAAAATTAGAATGACATCTAGTGATACGGCAACAAAGCAGCAAGTGCTTTCTGTGTTATTATATGTTTTAAAGGAAAGCTTAAAGCTTTTATCGCCTATAATGCCATATATTTCCGAAGAAATATGGGCTACACTAAACCACGATAAAGGGCTTATATGTGAATCAGCTTTTGAATTTTCGGCAGTGAAAATAGATGATGTTTCCTTAAATACAATGGAAACGTTGATGGAAATTATAGTTAAAATACGCACTATACGAAGCGAAATGAATATTTCGCCTGCCGCAAAAATTAATGCTGTTTTTAATGTGCTAGATAAAAACAAAAAAGAAATTTTAGAAAAAAATGTTGCTTATGTTAAAACTTTGGCAAAAATGGAAAATTTAACCATTGGTGAAAATTTAGAACGTCCCAAAGGTTCGGCTTCGGCAATTACTTCAAGTTTTGAAGTTTTTATACCGCTGGAAGGTTTGATAGACCTTTCAAAAGAACGCGGACGGATAGAAAAAGAAATTAAACTTTGCCAAGCAGAAGCTGAGCGCGCGAAGGCTAAACTATCTAATGCTAATTTTATCGCAAATGCACCCAAAGAAGAAATAGAACGTATTAAAATAAAACTTCAAGATGCCTCTTTAAAAATAGAAAAACTTAACGAGAGTTTAAAATATTTATGAGAAAACTAAAATTTACAAAAAATTATTTGCCGCACGCCGAAGGTTCATGCCTTATTGAAATGGGCGAAACTAAAGTTTTGTGCGTAGCAAGTATAGAAGAAAAAGTACCTTCTTTTGTAGAACAAAAAAATAAAGCCGCAGGCAAAACTTCTGGTTGGCTTACGGCAGAATATGCTATGATGCCGAGATCCGGTAATGAACGTTCGCAAAGGGTTAAACTTATTACGGGCGGGAGAAGTCAGGAAATTTCGCGCCTTATCGGGCGCGCGCTTCGTGCTTGCGTTGACTTTGAAAAACTTGGGAACCGTACCATTACAATAGATTGCGACGTTATACGCGCCGACGGTGGTACGCGTTGTGCTGCAATAAACGGTGCTTTTGTAGCCTTAAGCTTGGCGGTTAAAACTTTGCTTAAACAAAAACTTATTTCCCAAAACCCAATAAAATTTTGTGTGGGTGCTGTAAGCGTGGGCGTATATAAGGGCAAACCCATTGTAGATTTGTGTGCTTTAGAAGATAATAACGCAGATGTCGATATGAATATAGTGGCAAACGATAAAGGCAACCTTATAGAAGTGCAAGGCACGGCGGAAGGCAATACGTTTAGCCGTAGTGAGCTGAATTTTTTGCTGGACTCTGCCTTAAAAGCTGTAAAAAAAATTAACTCGGCGCAAAAAAGCGCATTAGGTACTAAATAACATGCAAGAAATTATACTGGCTACAGGCAATAAACACAAGGTTGAAGAAATTAAGGCAATTTTAAAAGACGCGCCCGTAAACATAATACCTATGACGTCTTTTGAAAACTATCCTAAAGTAGATGAAAACGCGCCAACCCTTGAGGGCAATGCCATAAAAAAAGCGGTAACAGTTGCTAAGTTTTTTAATAAGTGGGCTCTCGCCGACGACACAGGGCTTGAGGTAGACTTTTTAGGCGGCGCGCCGGGGGTTATCAGCGCGCACTATGCAGGGGAAAACGCCACAGGTTTAGACAATAACAAAAAACTTTTAACCGCTTTAAACGGCGTGCCTTTTAAAAAACGCACGGCGGCTTTTAAATGCGTTATTGCAATAAGTTCGCCGGAGGGTAAAACATATATTGCAAACGGTGAAAAAAATGGTATAATACTCGAACATTTTAAAGGTTCGGGCGGGTTTGGTTATGACGGCTTGTTTTTTACCCCCGAACTTTCTAAAACTTTTGCAGAACTTTCAAACGAAGAAAAAAACAAAATAAGCCATAGGGCGCAAGCCTTAGCAGAAGCTAAAAAAATAATAGAAAAATTGAATATTTAAAAAAACACAAGGTGCAGGTACAAGGTACCTTTTTCGGGAAGTAGCGTAATTGGCTAGCGCGCCTGCTTTGGGAGCAGGAGATTCCGGGTTCAAGTCCCGGCTTCCCGATTCTTTAACAACTCAGGAGGCACATACGATGTCCGATATTTTAGTTGTAAACGCCGCGGACTTTTCCAAGATAGAATCTCTTAAATCAGGAAAGTTGGTTTCAAAACCGGAAGTTTTTCAGATAAAAGATTTTAATTTAGATGATTTTAAAAAAACCGTAACGCAAAATAATTTTTCGCGGGCGGTTTTTGCTTATTTTTCACCCCATAAAGACATACATTTTTTAAGGGCGCTCAAGTCTTTAGGGCTTAATACTGAAATAGTGCTTTTTTGCCCCGACTTATCTTCCCTAGCTGAATACGACCACTTAAACCTGCAAATAACTGACGACTATTTTTATGCCGCAACATTAAACAAAAACCTTGCGACAAGCGCTTTTGACTCGTCAGGTGCCGTTATAGTTGAAAATGAAACAGACCTTTCATTAGTAAAAAAGTACTGCCCCGAAGTAAATGCCGTTTTGGTAAAAGACGCCGAGGCTAAATCTGTAAAGTTTGAGCCTAAAAAACCTTATACGGTAAGCGTTATAATGCTTACTTTTAACCAGTTTGACGATACAAAAAAATGCGT
>WQVR01000150.1 GCA_009785775.1 Candidatus Proendomicrobium guianensium | reverse complement strand
TTTTATCCTTTTTGCTTTTTTTATTTTGGTAATGGTTTTACAAGTATTGTTACACATTTTTTTACGCCGCCTGCGACAGTGAAGTGTGCAGATACACACGTATGCCAAAGGCACTTCTTCGTTGTGGAAAGCAAAGAATGTAAAAATTTTAAAGACAAAGTAAAAATTAAAACGCTTCCATAATGCCAAAATACACGCCGCGGGCGTCTTTTGAAAAACCTACGTCTAAACGCAAATTTATCGCGGGGTTTTGGGCTATTCTTAAGCGCGCGCCAACGCCGCCGGAAAAATGCAGGCGGCTCAAATCTATACTTTCAACATTTCTGTAAACATTACCTATCCCGCAAAATAAAACGCCTTTGACATTTCGTGAAATGCGGCGTTGAAGTTCCGGCTGAAATGCAATTAAAATATTGTCGCTATAGCGCCCGCGCGTAATACCCCTTAATAAGCTTTGCCCGCCAAGCTTAGGCAAGTACATAAAAGGCGCTGTGCCGTTTATAAATTCGCCTAAAATCTGATACGCAAAAAAATAATTTTCCGACAAGGTTATATATCTTCTAAAGTCTGCCTTGATATAAGAATACTCATAATCGCTTAAAATATTTCTTGAGTGATACATGTATTTAAGCCTAAGCCGCGTTCCTTGTGTAGGGCTAAGGCTTGCGCGGTTATTGTTAAAGCATATTATTATGCCCGCGCCCGCCCTATGCGAATTTTCCGTACCCGCAATGTGCCTGCCGTTTGCGGCAGCGGCAGTACTTAACATTCCTCCGGACTCAAGCCCGTATATTGAAAATGAGCTGTACTCTGCCCTTACGCCCATTCGTAAGTTTCTTAAAATTCTTCTATAGGCAGTAAAGCCTAGTGACGAAGTTTTTAAGCTAAAATTTTCCGAGTCATCTTCTGAAGTATTATTTCCCAGCCCGAAAAATTGCGATGTGCCGTTTCTAATACTTGCGTCTAAGCGAAAAGCGTACTTTTGGTTTCTTGTTACATACTCCGGCGAAATACCAAAAACATACTCATTATTAAAAGAGTACATTCCAAATATGTTTAACCTTGGAAAGTCCGCGCCTGCAGGCCTTGAACCCCTGAAAAGCGTTATTGCCGCAAGCCCCAGCCCCAAACTTGTTTCAGGCGTGTAAAACATTATGGGAAAATATATTGTTCGGATATTAGAATTATTTCTGCTTGTACGGGAGTTTTCAGGCGGTACGGAAGATGGCATACCGCTAGCTTCAGGTAAATCATTTGCCGAAGCTACAGCTAAAATGCAAAAAATAACTAATATGGCAAGTAGTGTTATTTTAATATTTTTAACAAAAATCATATGGTTTTAAATATATCTCTTTAATACTTATCCACAAGTTATCCACAGTTTGTAATTTTTATTATATTTTATAAAAATTCATTTCACTTTAAGCAACTTCACATTCATTTTTCAATATTTTTTATGTTTTTGTCTTGCGGCGAGTGAAAATTGTGTTAAAATTTTTTAATCTGATTTTTCTATTTTATTAACAAATTTTTCGGATTATTTAACATATAGTTCTAAGCAAGTTAGCAAGGCGCTCTAAATCTTCCATATTGTAATAGCTGATTTCTATTTTCCCTTTTTTACTTGAGCCGCTAATATTAACTTTCGCGCCAAGTTTTCTTTGCAGCTCTTCGGTAAGGTTAGATATTTCTATTTCCGGCGTTTTTATTTTTTTAGGCTTTTTCGCATTTTGTTTAGACTGGCGCGCGCGCGCTTCAATTTCACGAACATTTAAACTTTCTGAAAGTATTATTTCTACAAGTTTTTCTAGTTCTTCATTGTCTGTAATGCCTGCCAAAATTTTACCATGCCCCAATGTAAGCCTGCCGGCAGAAATCATTTCCTGCACATTTTCGGGCAGTGTCAAAAGCCTTATGGTATTGGCTACTACGGAACGGTCTTTGCCTATAATAGCGGCAATTTCTTCCTGCGTGTGGCTAAACTCATCGGCAAGGCGTTTAAAAGCTTTTGCTTGTTCTATAGGGTCTAAGTTTTCGCGTTGTACATTTTCTATCAAGGCTATATTAAATTTTTCTTTGTCGCCATATTCTTTTTTTACTATCGCTTTTATTTCTTTAAAGCCCGCAAGTTTTGTAGCGCGAAAACGGCGCTCTCCTGCTACAAGTTCATATTCGCCCGGAGCAATAGAGGGCGTAACAAGCACGGGTTGGGCAAGCCCGTGGGTTTTTATGGAGTCGGCAAGTTCGGCAAGTTTTTCTGAATCAAATTTTTTGCGCGGCTGGTATCTGTTAGGCTTTATTTTGTTTACAGATATAGACATTACCGCCTCTGACGGATATTTGCCTGCGCCGGTTTGCGGGATTAAAGATTCTAAACCTCTTCCTAAAACTTTTTTCATGGGTTTAAGCCACTCCTTTATATTTATATTGTTATTTTGAATTTACCGATTCTTTATTTTTACTTTTACAACTAGTGCGCTCAACAGGCATTCGCTCAGTATTTTTCGGCGTTTTCCAACTTGCGGGCTAAAAGAAGCAATACGCCCGCTTCAAGCATGGGAAAACGAACAAACCTCAAAATACTTCGCTCATAAGCCGCCTGAACAGCGCTTTAGTCGCAAAAGCAAAAATGTTCTTAGCCCGAATTCGCATTATCCTGCCTTTCTAAAAACTCTTTAGCAAAGTCTAAATACGCTTGCGAACCTTTTGATGATTTATCATAAAGTATTATGGGCTTTCCAAAACTTGGGGCTTCGGCAAGTTTTATTGTGCGCGGTATTTTTGTATTGTACACTTTTTCGCCAAAATATTTGCCAACTTCTTCAACAACCTGATTTGCAAGATTTGTGCGCGCGTCAAACATGGTAAATAAAACGCCTTCCAAGTCTAAATCATAACTTTCCATAAGCGCAAAAATTGTTTTTGATAACTGC
>WQVR01000149.1 GCA_009785775.1 Candidatus Proendomicrobium guianensium | reverse complement strand
TAATAACGGCTATCTTGACGTTTTAGATTTATGCAGCGGTTCGGGCTGTGTGGGGCTTTCTATCGCAAACCTTTCAAAAACAAAGGTAACTCTTGCCGATATTAGCCCAAAAGCTTTAAACCTTAGCAAAAAAAATGCCAAAACACTGGGCATTAAGTGTAAATTCATTTTAAGCGACGGCTTTAACAAAATTAAAAAAGGCGCTAAGTTTAATTTAATAATTTCTAACCCGCCTTATATTATTGAAAGCGATTACGCACAACTGGAGCCCGAAGTAAAGCAAGAGCCAAAACTTGCCCTTACCGCGTCCGAAAATGGAATGTATTTTTATAAACTTATAGCTGATAATGCTAGAAAATTTTTATATAATGGCGGTTGTGTTATTGTAGAGTTAAATTCCAAACTAGACAATAAAGTTTTTGAAGTTTTCAAATTAGCCGGCTTGCAAAACCTAGAATTTATTAAAGGCTACGACAGCAAAAACATCGGCTTAAAAGGATATTTTAATGGATAAGATTGTTATAGAAGGCGGCAAAACCTTAAAAGGCAATATCAAAGTTTCAGGCGCAAAAAATTCAGCGCTACCCATACTTTTTGCCACGCTTTTAACCGATGATAAATGCATAATAGAAAATGTGCCCTCACTTGCCGATATAGACACCACAATAAGCTTTCTAAATTTTATAGGCAAAAAAACCAACAAAGCCGGCTCCAAAGTAATTGCAGAAAAATCTAAAACCTTAAAGCACATAGCCCCTTACGACTTAGTGCGAAAAATGCGCGCAAGTATTTTAATTATGGGTCCGCTTCTTGCCCGCTTAAAAAAAGTAGATGTTTCACTTCCCGGCGGGTGCGCTATAGGCGCACGCCCTATAGACATACACCTTGAAGCGTTTAAAAAAATGGGCGCAAAAATAAATATAGAAGGTGGCTATTTAAAGTGCAGCGCGCCTAAAGGTTTACAGGGCGCAGTAATAAAACTTAAATTTGCTTCCGTCGGCGCTACTGAAAACACTATGCTGGCAGCAGTGTTGGCACGCGGCACAACAAAAATACTTAATGCCGCCCGCGAACCCGAAATTGAAGATTTGGCAAATATGTTAAACGCTATGGGCGCGCTTATTACCGGCGCTGGAACTTCTAAAATTATCATACAAGGCGTTAGAAAACTCACAGGGGTAACGCACAAAGTTATCGGCGACAGAATTGAAGCCGCAACTTATATGCTAGCCGCCGCCATTACCAAGGGCGATATCGCGCTTAAAAACATCAACCCCGACCATTTAAAAGAAGTTATACACACATTAAAAAACTCTGGGCTGCAAATTAATACAACCCAAAATTCCATACATTCTACATGGATTAAACCTTTAAAACCGCTTAGCATAAAAACTAAAGTCCACCCGGGCTTTCCTACTGACGTTCAAGCCCAATACATGGCGCTTATGTGTTTAACACAAGGAAAATCTAAAATTACAGAAACCGTTTTTGAAAACAGGTTTTTGCACGTTTCAGAACTTTCCCGCTTTGGCGCAAATTTAAAAATAGACGGCAATACCGTTTATATCAACGGCGTAGACACACTTTCAGGCGCGCCCGTAATGGCGTCTGATTTGCGCGCAGGAGCCGCGCTTGTGCTTGCGGGGCTTGCCGCAAAAGGTAAAACTATTATAAACCGCGTTTACCACCTAGACCGCGGCTATGAAAATTTAGAGAAAAAATTAAAAAAAGTCGGCGCAACAATATCCCGCAAAAAGTAAAAAGGAATCAGCTAATGTTAAAAATATTCTTTTTTACAATAGCTTTTTTTCTTACATTTACTCCTTCCCTAGAGAACTTAAGGAAGCAGTAAGCCCGCTAGCTAATTATACCACTATTAACCACGAGCAAAAAGCCGTTTTTGTTCCTATAAAAAATAGCGATAATCAATAATTTTGGTGGGAAAGTCGTAGATATTTAAATATTCTAAGACGCACATACGAACTTAAAAATAATTAGGCTAATTTTACCCTTTCAAATTTTTTATCAGTTCTTTGGCGTGGTTTAGGGCGGAATCGGTTATATGTTCGCCTGAAATCATGCGGGCAATTTCTTTTATGTGCTCTGCTTCCGAAAGCACTTCGGTTTTGGTTAGAGTTTTACCGCCCGCCAAGTCTTTATAAATTTTAACATGCGTATCGGCAAATGCCGCTACTTGCGGTATATGTGTAATAGCAAAAGTTTGGCGCAATTTTGAAAGGTTATAAAGTTTCTCCCCTATTTTTTGCCCTGCTTTGCCGCCTGTGCCTGTGTCTATTTCGTCAAAAATTATTGTGTGATGCTCGCCTTTACCAAGCGCAGACAATAACGCCAACATAACCCTTGATAATTCCCCGCCAGATGCCGTATTTTTTAAAGGCGAAAGTTTTTGACCTACATTGGCATTAAACATAAATTCAATATGGTCAAAGCCGTCAGGTGAAATTTCTTTTTTGCTAAAAGCAATTTCAAATTCAGCTTTGGGCATTTCTAAATCTGCCAATTCAATTATAACTTTTTTTGCAAGATTTAAGGCGGCAGCGACACGCTGTTTGGAAATTTTTTGGCATATTGTTTCCATTTGGGCGTGAAGTTTCGAAAGTTCCTCGCTTAACGCTTGCGTGTTTGCGTCATGATCGTTAAGGTTTTTAAGTTCAGTTTCAAGAAAAATTTTGTAATTTAATATTTCTTCTATAGTGGCGCCGTACTTCTTTTTTAGTTTTTTTATAAGTTCAAGCCTTATTTGTGTATTATCTAATGCCTGCGGGTCAGTGTTAATATTTTTTAAAATTGAGTTTATTTGCGAATATATTTCTTCCGCCTGATAATAAGCGCTATTTGCGCTTTCAAGCGCGTCGCCTGCGTTTGCGCCTAACGCAACAAGCGTTTCAATGTTTTTTTGAATTTTAGATAAACTGCCCATTACAGAATTTTCACTATGGTATAACGTTTGGGTAGTTTGCTCGGCACTG
>WQVR01000148.1 GCA_009785775.1 Candidatus Proendomicrobium guianensium | reverse complement strand
CTGCTTGAAAAACAAAAAGAAGGTAAAAAGAAAATGCGCCAATTCGGGAATGTTGAAATTCCGCCCGAAGCATTTATTGCCGTGCTTAAAATTGATAACTAAACTATTATGATATACCGCGCTACAGGCGCTTAGAGGATAAAATTATGCCAATTGAAATTAGGCTTCTGATTGTAGGTTTGATTTTTGTAGTTATTGCCGCAATTATGCTTTCTATAAAAAAGTTTTTTGTTTCTAAACGTGCAAAAGCTATTTTTGATTTTATATATTCGTGGGTAGACACAATATGGTCTGCCTTACTTATAGCGGCGTTTATAATGTATTTTTTTGTGCAGGCTTTCAAAATACCCACGGGCAGTATGCGCAATACTTTTTTAGAAGGCGACCATTTGTTTGTTTCAAAATTTATTTACGGTATGCAAATACCTTTTTCCGGCGGAAGGCGGTTTTTCCAACTTAGGGAAGTTCAGAGGGGCGATATTATAATTTTTAGAAGCCCCCAAAATGCGCTTAGCATTTCAGACCGTGAAAGAAATGTAAGAAAAGACTACATAAAGCGCGCCGTTGCGATTGGCGGCGATACGGTTGAAATAAGGGATAAGCAGCTTTTTGTTAACGGTATGCAGGTGTATGAGCCATATGTTATATTTAAAGACTCGCAAACTATGCAAAACTTTAATTTGTTTGCAAGCCAGGCTGAGTATCAGGAAGCTTGGGAAAGCGGCAAGTTTACATCGCTTCCTTATAGTTTTTTTAGAGATAATTTCGGGCCGGTTACAGTGCCTGAAGGCATGTACTTTGTACTTGGCGATAACAGGGACTTTTCTTTTGACAGCCGTTTTTGGGGCCCGTTGGATGATAGAAACCTTATAGGCCGCGCTTTAGTAATTTACTGGCCGTTAAACAGGATAGCCCGCAATTTAAGAAGTTAAACTCCGGGGGGAAATAAACTTATGGATTGGTATTTTTGGTTGGTATCTGCGATAACGTTTGCGGCGTTTGAAATAGTAACGCCGGGTTTATTTTTCTTTTTTCTTGCGGTGGGCTCGGTCGCGGCATTTTTAATTTCGCTTTTTGGCGTTCCTGTGTGGCTTGAATTTTTGATTTTTGCCGTGGTTGCCGTTTCTTCAATATACCTTTTAAGGCCGATAATAAAAAAATACATGTACAAAGCAGGCACTATAAGCTCTAATGTGGACGAACTTATAGGCAAAACAGGCACGGTTACCGAAGTTGTACAAGATAAAGTTTTGGCAAAAATTTCAGGCGAAGTCTGGACGGTAATATCTGAAAATACTTTGACAACAGGTGATAAAGTAACAGTTAAACAAGTGCAAAGCAATACGCTTATAGTAGATAAAATTAAAAGTAGTTAATAAAATAAGCAGGGGGAGTTATGGGAGAGTTTCTTTTATTAGGAATTGCCGTAGTGGTAGTTTTTGTTTTTGTATTTATTGCAGGCGCGGTAAATATTGTAAGGCAGCACGAAAAATCTTTAATTGAAACCCTTGGCAAATATACCTCTACAAAAGGTCCGGGGCTTGTGTTTATAGTGCCTTTTTTTCAAGCTATAAGAAGAGTAGATATGCGCGAACAGATTATAGACGTTCCGTCGCAGGTTGTTATCACTAAAGATAACGTTTCCGTAAACGTAGACGCTTTGGTGTACTTTCAAATTACAGAACCCACAAAGGTAGTATATAATGTTGCAAATTTTGCGCTTGCCGCCTCAAAACTTGCCCAAACCACGCTTAGAAATATTGTCGGCGGATTAGAGCTTGATACAGCCCTTACCTCAAAAGACAGAATTAACGAGCAGTTAAGGTTGGTTTTAGACGAAGCTACCGATAAGTGGGGCGTAAAAGTTACCCGCGTTGAAATAAAAGAGATAACCCCGCCCAAAGATATTACAGACGCCATGAGCAAACAATTGAAAGCCGAACGCGAAAAACGCGCAAGCATTTTAGAAGCAGAGGGCTTAAGGCAATCTGCAATTCTTAAAGCCGAAGGCGCAAAACAAGCCGTTATTTTAGAAGCCGAAGCCACAAAAGAGCAAGCCATACTTGAAGCTACAGGTAAAGCCGAAGCCATTAAGCGCGTTGCCGAAGCCGAAAAGTTTAAAATTGAAACGGTATATAAAGCCATACATGAAGGCAACCCTACTAACGATCTTATTGCAATTAAATATTTAGAAGCTCTTGCCGCTGTTGCCGACGGACAAGCCACAAAAATATTTTTGCCGCTTGAAACAGTGGGCGTTACTTCCTCTATAGGCGGTATAGCGGAATTGTTTAAAGATGTGAAAGCGCAAATTTCTCAGCCTAAAGCTTAAAAGTTTTACTTTTAATAAATTGCAGGCAGGAGTATAAAATCGGTTTATGACAGGTTTATATATTCATATACCATTTTGCTTTAAAAAATGTAACTATTGCGATTTTGTTTCTCAAGACTACGAAACTTTCGCGGCAGACGCTTATATTAACGCTTTGTCTGCCGAAATGCAAAAATATTACGGTGCAAGTATTGAAACCGTTTATATCGGCGGCGGCACGCCCAGTACGTTCAGTGTCGGGCAGTTAGAGAAGCTATTTAAATTAATACCTAAATACTTTAACCTTTCGCATGTTAAAGAATTTACTGTAGAGCTTAACCCCGAATCAACAACGCTTGAAAAATTATCTCTTTTAAAAAATAACGGGGTTACGCGCTTAAGTATTGGTTTCCAGTCGCCAAACGATGAAGAACTTGCTTTTTTAGGCAGAGCGCACAATAGCAGTAAGTTTGAAGAGGTTTTATCCCAAGCGCGCAGTTTGTTTAACAATATAAATATAGATTTAATGTATGGTTTTCAAAGTTTTGACGGTTGGCAAAACAATTTGGCGCAAACCCTTAAATTTAAACCCGAGCATTTGTCTTTATATCCGTTAGCTGTTGAAGAAGGCACGCCTTTTCATAAAAACGGCATAAAAGTTGATTATAACCTGCAAGCTAAAATGTAT
>WQVR01000147.1 GCA_009785775.1 Candidatus Proendomicrobium guianensium | reverse complement strand
TTCCAGCAAATGTTCCATTATACGCGGGAGATTATTGTCAAAGTATTTAAGAGCTTTGGCATAATTTTGGGTATCGCGACGATGACCGAAAAGCATGTCAAAGTCTACAAGGTTTGCAAAAATTATGGTTTTACTTTCAGGGGTGGCTTGAAATTCTTTTAGACAAAAAATTATATCTTCTATACATTCGGCATTACCTTTTGCGCTAACGCTTGCGGTTATGCCTGAACCTGCAAAAATATCGCTTATTTTGCCTATACCTACAACTTTTCCACCTCTTAAAACAACATTGTCGAGAACAGTTTTTTCGGGCGGAGGCACGGAGTAATCTTTTCTGTTTGGCGTGCGTATATATTTGCCGCTTGTGCCTATAAAAGGCCTTGCTATTACGCGCCCTACCGACCAATCACCCTTAAGCATATCACGCGCTTTTTGTGAAATGTCATAAAGTTTTTCTAAACCAAAGTAAGTTTCGTGTGCGGCAATTTGAAATACAGAATCCGCCGAAGTATATACTATGGGACGCTTTGTACGGCAATGTTCGTCGCCAAGACGATTGATAATTTCGGTACCCGAAGCCGCGATATTTCCTAAAATTTGAGTTCCGGTAATGCTTTCAAATTCTTCTATAAGTTCTTTTGGAAAACCGTTTGGAAATGTCGGAAGGGCTTTATCAAGCACAATTCCCGCAAGTTCCCAATGCCCTACGGTAGTGTCTTTCGCAGGCGACTTTGTCGCCATTTTACCCCAAGCGCCTTCTAAGCTTTCAGGCGGTGTGAGCTCCGCGCGATTTAAAATATTGTATAGTCCCAGACGCGCCATATTGGGCAAGGCAAGTTCGGGTTCTGCTTTAAAAATATTCCCAAGGGTATCAGCACCCGCATCATTATAATTTTCGGCGTCGGGCATTGCGCCCACGCCAACAGAATCTAAAACTACAATTATAACTCTGTTAATCATATTATCTCTTTTTTTGCTTTTTGTCTTTGCAGTTAGCGCGCTCGGCAGACATTCGTTTAAAATTTTTAAGCGTTTTTCGAACTTGCGGGCAGTTTATAACGACTTATAATGTAGCCCGCTTCAAACATGCGAAAAACGATGAACTTAAAAATTTTTCGCTCATAAGCCGCCTGATAGCGCTTTAACCGCAAAGACAAAAAGTAAATACTTTCTTGTTGTTTCGCGGATTGTTGACGCCTGCGACAACATCCGCGCTTGTGTAGTTGCGTTTGTTCAGAAGGTTGCTAACCTCTCGCCGTTGTGCAAGCTTCTGCCAAACGCCCGCGCTTTTTGGTTACTTTTTGTCGCGACAAAAAGTAACACTGGGGGTTGCAAAGGGGGCAGGTATCGCCCCCTTGAGTTTCATTATTTTCTTTTTAAAGCTTTCTCTGCGGCGATGACAATATCTTCACCAGTCAACCCGAATTGCTTCATTAAATCTGCGGGGTTGCCTGACTCGCCAAACTGATCATTCATGCCAACCATTTCTACAGGCACCGGGTAGTTTTTTGCTAATACCTCGCAAACAGCGCTACCCATACCGCAGGCAAGTTGATGTTCTTCGGCGGTTACAATTGCGCCACATTCTTTTGCCGCAGAAATTATTGCGCTCTCATCTATAGGCTTAATTGTGTGTAAATTTATAACTTTTGCTTTAATGCCTTTTTTGGCAAGCAGTTCTGAGGCACACAACGCTTCAAAAACCATGGTGCCGCAAGCTATCAGGGCAATGTCTGAGCCGTCACGCAAAGTATCGGCCTTTCCTAAAGTAAAGCTTGTTTCTTCTTTGGTAATTACGGGAACCGCCTCGCGCCCGTATCTTATGTATGCGGGACCATTAATGTATGCAGAAGCAATTGTCGCTTTTTTAGCTTCTATAGCGTCGCAAGGAACAACTACCGTCATATTAGGAAGCACGCGCATTATGGCAATTTCTTCCAGCGCCTGATGAGTTGCCCCGTCAGGGCCTACCATAAGCCCCGCGTGCGAACCGCCTATTTTAACATTTAAATTGGGATAACATATTGTTGTGCGTATTTGCTCCCAAGGACGGCCTGAAGCAAACACCCCATAAGTTGCCGCAAACGGTATAAACCCGCTTATCGCAAGGCCTGCCGCCATGCCCATAAGGTTGGTTTCGGCAACGCCAACGTTTACAAAGCGCTCAGGAAATTTTTTAGCAAAACCGTCTATCGCTACAGACGACACCGTGTCAGCCCCAAGCACAAATATTTTCTCATCTTTTTCACCAAGCTCTATCAAAGCTTCGCCAAACCCAAACCTTGTAGCTTTTTTAATAAGGCTATCCTGCATATATTGTTTTCTCCTAAAGTTTTTATAATTTTATTTTTGCGCGCACGCGTCAATTTCAGCTATCGCTTTGTCTGCGATTTCGGCGTTTGGAACTTTTCCGTGCCAGTCTGCGTTATGTTCCATAAACGACACGCCTTTGCCTTTAACAGTTTTTGCTATTATTGCAGTGGGTTTATCTGTTGTAAGTTTATAGGTTTTTAAGGCGGCGTCTATTTCTTCTAAATTGTGGCCGTCTATACTTAGAACGTTAAATCCGAAAGCTTTGTATTTGTCGGCTATGGGTTCTATACCCATAACATCGCTGACTTTACCGTCTATTTGAAGATTGTTATAGTCTACTATGGCGCAAAGGTTATCAAGCTTAAAATGAGCCGCCGCCATTGCCGCTTCCCAAATGCTACCCTCTTGTTGTTCTCCGTCGCCCATTAAAACATAAACACGGTTTTTGCCGCCACGCGTTTTTATGCCTTTTGCAATGCCGGCACCCACGCCAAGCCCGTAACCGAGTGACCCTGTTGAAATTTCTATTCCTGAAACGCCTTTGTCGCTTGCGGGGTGACCCTGAAGGCGGGAGCCAAGCTTTCTTAAGGTGCACAATTCCTCATTTTTAATGCATTCTAATTTTGCAAGCACCGCATAAAGCACGGGGGCGGCATGGCCTTTAGATAAAATAAAATAGTCCCTTAAAGGGTCTTGG
>WQVR01000146.1 GCA_009785775.1 Candidatus Proendomicrobium guianensium | reverse complement strand
GAACCGCCGTTATACTTTCGCACATTACAAAGAACTTGCACAAAAACTTCGCGCGGCAATGCCTGATATTAATATTACTACAGATTTTATAGTTGGCTTTTCCGGAGAAACCGAAGAAGATTTTAACTTAAGCCTTAAAGCCGCCAAAGATATCCGTTTTAGCGGCGCATTTGTTTTTAAGTATTCGCCGCGTGAAGGCACTCCCGCCTACTCCCTTAAAGACGATGTGTCTGTAGACGAAAAAAAGCTCCGCCATGCCAAACTTTTAAAATTAACTTCCGAAATTTCAGACGAAATTTGCGCTACAATGAAAGGCAAAACCTTCAGGGTGCTAGGGCAAAATTTTGCAGACGGAAAGCTTGAAGCAAAGACAGAAGGCTCCTATAAAATTTATTTGCAAAACCATGCCGATTTACTTGGCAAAATGTTTAATGTTAAAATTACGGAAGTCAAAGCAAGCAGTCTGAAGGCGGAAGTTGTAAATGAAAATTAAAAAAATACATGTTTTCGTTTTTTTAGTAGGCACATTTTTTTTAAGCGCCAGTGCCGGTTTTGCGTGCTACATTGCAAAAATCGCGCCTTACACAGACGCGATTAACCGCTATGCCGCGCAAAATAATATTTCGCCCGCGCTTATAAAAGCAATGATAAAGGTTGAATCAAAATTCAGACCGGACGCGGTTTCACACAGGGGCGCTCGCGGGCTTATGCAAATAATGCCCCGTACAGGCAGGGAAATAGCCGCGAACCTCAATATTGAAAACTACAACGACGATATGCTTTTTGACCCTGAAATTAATATAAGATTCGGTGCTTACTATATAAGAAGGTTACTCGATTTATTTGGCGGAAATTTATCCTTAGCGCTTGCGGCATATAATGCCGGTATGGGTAATGTAGGGCGCTGGAAACGCGAAACCCCTATGATTGCGGTAGATTTATCTAAAATTCCGTTTCAGGAAACAAAAGCATATGTTAAAAATGTACGACGCGCATATAAGTTTTACGAGGGAGCCGAAAAATTAAGAAGACTACTAACGCTGACAAGCAAACCGTAACGCCGCTTATGGCGCAGTACTGGTCTATAAAGGCAGATTACCCTGACGCCATACTTTTTTTTCGCCTTGGCGATTTTTACGAAATGTTTGGGCCGGACGCCCAAAAAGCCGCAGCACCCTTAGAGGTTGTTTTAACTATGCGCCAAGGCATACCCATGTGCGGCGTGCCTTACCATGCTTCTGCAGGTTATATTAAAAAGCTTATAAAAGCAGGCTTTAAAGTTGCCGTTTGCGAACAGCTTGAAGAGGCCGGAGTTTCTAAAGGCATTGTTAAGCGCGGCGTTACGCGCGTTATTACGCCCGGCACAATTTTTGAAGACTCCTTACTTGAAGCGCGCCAAAACAATTATTTAATGTCTGTTTATTTTGACGCAGGGTTTACGCTTGCCTCTATAGCCGCCGCAGACATTTCCACAGGAAGTTTTTTTACACTGCAGACAAGTTTTAAAGATTTACAAAGCGAAATATTAAAATACTCTCCCGGTGAAATTTTGACGCCGCTTGGAACTGCCGAAAATCAAACCCTGCAAAATGTTTTAAACCAAACTCAAGTAAGCGTTTCAACTTTTGATGAAACTTCCCTAACGCCCCAATATTCCCAAACACTTGTAACCAATCAGTTCGGCGGCGGCTTTTTAAAAAAGCTGAATTTTAAAAATAATGAAATAGCCCTAACGTCTGTTGCCGCGCTTTTGCAATATTTACACAAAACCCAAAGTTTGGGTTTTGGAGCCTTTAGCGAGGCAAAAATTATAAACAATGCCGACTACATGCGCCTAGACGCCGCGGCTGTTGAAAATTTAGAAATTTTAACTTCAAACTCAGGCGCTAAAGAGGGTTCTTTGCTTGGCGCCATAGACGCCACCATTACGCCAATGGGTTCACGCAAGTTTCGCGCTTGGGCTATAAAGCCGCTTTTAAACCTTGAGCGCATAAATGCGCGCTACGCGTCTGTAGAATTTTTTATGAAAGCTTCTCAAGGCAGGAGAACTTTACGCGATAACTTTAAAACACTTGCAGATATTGAACGCATTACCTCGCGTGTTCAAAATGGCACGGCAAACCCTAAAGAAATGGTGTCTTTAAAAAACTCGCTAATTACCTTAAAAAATACGGCGCTGTTTTTAAAAAGCAACGGCGCTTCGGGTGAAATTGAAACTTTAGGAGAAACTTTTTTATCTAATGATGAAATTATAAACAAAATAGAAATTACCCTAAACGAAGAAGCGCCCCTGCAACTTAAAGACGGCGGTATTATTAGAAGCGGCGTAAATAAAGATTTAGACGAACTCAGAAATATTTCAAACGATGTTAAAAAATTTATATCGGGGCTGGAAGAACAAGAACGTAAAAAAACCGGCATAAACAATTTAAAAATAGGATACACTTCGGTTTTCGGCTACTATATAGAAATTACAAAATCTAATATTTCACAAGCTCCCGAACACTACATAAGAAAGCAGACTCTTACAAATTGCGAGCGCTACATTACCCAAGAACTTAAAAATCTTGAAGAAACCATACTTTCCGCGCAAGAAAAAACCCTTCGGCTTGAAACCGAACTTTTTGCCGAACTTAAAAACTTTATAGTCCGCCACGCCGCGCAAATAAACAAAACGGCAGACTCCGCCGCAGAGTTAGACGTTTACGCCTCAAACGCCGAAATCGCCTTAAACAACAACTATGTGCGTCCTGTGCTTACAAATACAAGCGTTTTAAATATTACAGGCGCCAGACACCCTGTAATAGAGCTTATTCTTAAAAGCGGCGAATTTGTTTCAAATGATATTTCTTTAGACGGCGCAGGGAAACGCGTGGTTATACTTACAGGGCCTAATATGTCGGGTAAATCTACTTACTTAAGACAAACGGCATTAATAGTAATTATGGCGCAAATGGGTTGTTTTGTGCCGGCTGCTAGCGCCGAAATAGGCGTGTGCGACGCTATTTTTACACGCATTGGCGCGGGCGATAACT
>WQVR01000145.1 GCA_009785775.1 Candidatus Proendomicrobium guianensium | reverse complement strand
GTATATATCTTGACAAAAGAAGAAGGCGGCAGGCATACACCGTTCTTTACAGGGTATCGCCCGCAGTTTTATTTTAGAACAACTGACGTTACGGGCATAGCGCATTTACCTGCAGGCACGGAGATGGTAATGCCTGGTGACAATATAACAATGGACATAGAATTGATAATGCCTATAGCGATGGAAGACCAACTGCGTTTTGCAATCCGCGAGGGCGGCAGAACAGTAGGTTCAGGCGTTGTAACTCAAATTGTAGAATAATTATAACGGCTTTTGTCCGCAAGGGTGAACCCTTGCGGACAAAGCCTAGAAAATAGGAAAAATTAAAATGGCTGAAAGATTTATCATAACTATGGCGTGTACCGAATGTAAAAATAGAAACTACTATTTTTCCAGAGGTAAAAAGCAAGAAGGCAAACTTGAAATAAAAAAGTTTTGCCGCGCTTGTTCAAAGCATACGCAACACAAAGAAACAAAGTAGTCAGAAGAAAGTTCTTTTACAGATTATGGGTGTAACTGCTTTTAGGGGGGCATAAGCTAATGGTAAACTGCTGGTCTCCAAAACCGGTTTTGAGGGTTCAAGTCCTTCTGCCCCCGTTTTGTTTTTACTTTGCTTTTTGAATTTTTACTTCCTTATACGCCGCTTCGCGCACATTAGTGCGCGTTAGCGCCGCAAGCGTCGTAAAAACTTCAAAAATTCTCGTAAAAACCCTTAAATTTTTTAAATTTAATATTGAAGGTGTAAAATGGTTAGTAAGGCTATACGTTTTTTTAAAGAAGCATATGTAGAACTAACAAAAGTTACGTGGCTTGGCAGGAAAGAGGCCGCCGCAACGACGGTAGTGGTTGTTATATTTGTAATTATAATGGCGCTTTTTGTTACTTTTGTAGACACAATAATATCTTTTGTGCTAACTCGCATAATATAAGGGTCAGGTAAAAAATGGCTAATCAATGGTATGTAGTGCATACATATTCCGGGCATGAAGACAAAGTTAAAGACAGCATACAGAAAACTGTCGCTAACCTTAACATGCAAGACGTAATTTCGCAAGTCTTAGTGCCTACGGAAGAAGTTGTTGAAGTTAAGCAAAACAAAAAGCGTATACGCAAAAGAAAGTTTTACCCTGGTTATGTTTTTATTGAAATGACGGTAAATAACACAACATACTGGCTTGTAAGAAACACTGCCGGCGTTACGGGTTTTTTGGGCGGGGTAAAGCCTGCGCCTATGGCTGAAGAAGAAGTTGCAAATCTTATAAATTCCGTAATAAACCCCGACAGCGCAAAACCGCGTCCGGCGGTTTCATTCTCCAAAGAAGAAAGCGTTCGTATTATCGAAGGGCCGTTTAAACATTTTGTGGCAGTTGTTGAAGATATTAACCAAGAAAAAGGTAAGCTTAAAGTTATGGTTACCATATTCGGCAGACCCACGCCTTTGGAACTCGACTTCTTACAGGTAGAAAAAATATAAAATTAAAAATAAGGGGCGAATGCCCCCAAGTTGAAAAAATATAAACATAAGATACAGGAGTAAGTAAAATGCCACCTAAAAAGGTCAAAACACATTTAAAACTACAAATTCCAGCAGGCGGAGCAAACCCCGCCCCGCCCGTAGGTCCGGCTTTGGGACAACAGGGCGTAAATATTATGGATTTTTGTAAACAGTTTAATGAGCGCACAAAAAAGGCCGAGCAAGGTATGTTGACGCCTGTTGTTATAACTGTTTACGAAGACAGATCTTTTACGTTTATAACAAAAATGCCGCCGATGAGCGCTTTGGTAAAAAAAGCTGCCGGCGTGGCAAAAGCTTCGGGCGTGCCTAACAGAACAAAAGTAGGTTCGCTTACGAAAGCTCAAGTTGAAGAAATAGCAAAACTTAAAATGCCCGACCTTAACGCAGACGGCGGTCTCGAAGCCGCAAAGCTTATGGTGGAAGGCACCGCAAGAAGCATGGGCATAGAAATAAAGGGATAAAATAATTTTACGCGGTTGTTGTGCGTGTTGATAAATTTTATAAAGTTGTAAGTCGCGATAAAAAAAGGGGCTTAGCCCCATGTGGAAGCTTGTATAAAACAGGCGATATTACCACAAGGAGAATAAAAATGAGTAAAAGAACGGCAGAATTTGAAAAGCTTGTAGACAAGAAAAAACTTTATCTGTTATCTGAAGCAGTAGATTACTTAAAACTTGCGCAAAAGCAAAGTTTGACGAAACCGTAGAACTTCACGTTCACTTAGGCATAGACCCTAAACAAAGCGACCAAATTGTCCGCGGAACCATCACCCTTCCCCATGGTATAGGTAAAACCCGTAAGGTTGCCGTAATAGCCAAAGGCGAAAAACAAAGCGAAGCTAAAGACGCAGGCGCAGACAATATAGGCGCAGACGACCTTATAGAAGAAATTTCAAAAGGTTGGCTTGACTTTGACGTTTTAGTAGCCACGCCCGACGCAATGAAAGATTTAAGCAAAATAGCAAAAATTTTAGGGCCCAAAGGTCTTATGCCAAGCCCCAAAGCGGGAACGGTAACTTTTGACATAGGCAAAACCGTAAAAGAACTTAAAAAAGGCCGTATAGAATATAAAAACGATTCTTACGGCGTTATACATTCAAGCGTCGGTAAAGTTTCTTTCGATAAAGAAAAAATAGTAGAAAATGTAAAAGCTTTGTTTGAAGCTATAGTAAAAGCAAAACCTTCCGCCGCAAAAGGTCTTTACGTAAAAAGCGTGGCTTTATCAAGTACAATGGGGCCCGGAATACGTTTAGATGCAAACCAAAAAATGTAAATTTATAAATACTGCAAAAGTAAAAGCCGTTGCCCGCTACATTGGCAACGGCTTTTTTTATTACCTCAGGCGCAGGCCTGCCGTGACGATATTTTTTGTTATGTGCGCTTTTATAATAACGCTTAGCCGCGCGGGTTTTTTTGTTCCTGAAAACCGTAGTGTACTAGTTCATTTAGCAAAGTATAACCAAAATATAGATATTGAAGGCCGTGTGGTTAGCTTCCCTATTATAAGGGGGCGCAGTAAACAGTTTACGCTTCAGACCTACTTAGTAGGCGGGCTGCCTATT
>WQVR01000144.1 GCA_009785775.1 Candidatus Proendomicrobium guianensium | reverse complement strand
ACAAATGTCGGTTCGGCGCGCGCCGCGCTTGAATCCTTTAAAGGCAATATACACTTGATACTAGGCGGGCTTGATAAAGGCGCGTCGTATGAGCCTTTAGCGCCTTTAGTAAAACAAAGGGTAAAGAAAATTTATTTAATAGGTTTAGACACAAAAAAAATAGTAAAAGATTTGTCGGGTACAGCGCCCATGGTAAATGCGAGAACTCTTGATGTTGCTTTAAGCAAAATAAAAAAATCAGCGATTTCAGGCGACATTGTACTTCTTTCGCCCGCGTGTGCTTCATTTGACCAGTTTAAAAATTATGTAGATAGGGGAAATCAGTTTAAGAAATATATAAAGTAAAGGGGGCGCCTGCCCAACAGCTTGCGTTGCACCCCGCAAAGTACTTTTTCCATAGACGCCCAAGGGCGCGCTTTAACGGTAGTGCTCTTAAGTTTTTTGTCTTTGCGGTTAAAGCGCTATCAGGCGGTTTATGAGCGAAAAATTTTTAAGTTCATCGTTTTTCGCATGTTTGAAGCGGGCTACATTATAAGCAGTTATAAACTGCCCGCAAGTTCGAAAAACGCTTAAAAATTTTAAGCGAATGCCTGCCAAGCGCGCTAATTGCAAAGGCAAAAGTCAAAAAGCAAAAAATAAAATTAAAAAATGCTTAATAAATATATAGATTTTTCCAAGTACGACATGACATTGCTTGCCGCGGTATGCGTGGCGGTTGTTTTTGGCGCGGCAATGGTGTTTTCAACCAGCGTTATAATGGCAGAACTAAGGTGGGATAACCCTTTCTTATTTATGAGAAGGCAGGTTGTATGGGTTGGTTTGGGTTTTTTAGCAATGTGCACTACGGCATTTCTTATAGATTACCGCCTTTACAGAAAGTACGCGCCTTTAATATTTTTAATTTCAATTATACTTGGCATTTTGGTTCTTACCATTGGCGAGGTGCGCGGCGGGGCAAGGCGTTGGCTTGCCATAGGCGGTTTTACGGTGCAACCGTCTGAATTTGCAAAGCTTGCCATGATAATAATTACCGCCCGTTACATTGAAAAAAAAGCAAAAATTATGGACCAATTTAAAACCATTGTGCCGTGTCTGGTTTTGTTTGTTCTTGTAGCCGTACCGATAGCGTTAGAGCCAGACTTGGGTACGCCGCTGATTATTTTTATGGTTTTGCTGGCTTTGCTTTTTAGCGCGGGTATGAAACTTAGGGTGTTACTTGGCGTTTTTGCGGGCGCTTTTTTTGTGGGCGTTCTTGAAATTTTACGCAAGCCTTATAGAATCGCAAGGGTTAGAGATTATTTTGCGTCTTTTTTTAGCGTGGAGGGCGCGTCTTATCAGGTGCAACGCTCGCTTTATGCGCTTGGTTCGGGCGGGCTTTTCGGCAAGGGGCTCGGGCGAAGTGATATGAAACTGTTATATCTGCCTGAGGCGCACACAGATTTTATTTTTCCGATAATAGGTGAAGAACTGGGCTTTGTAGGAACAATGGGTGTCATGGCTTTTTTTATTTATTTTATGCATAAAGGTTTAACAATTTCGCGCCGCGCGCCCGATAAATTCGGTGAAATACTAGCCCTTGGCATAACGCTTACAATAGTGTTTCAGGCATTTTTTAACATGGGCGTTGCCACGGGCGTACTTCCGGCAAAGGGATTGCCGCTTCCGTTTATTTCATTTGGCGGGACGGCTCTTGTTATAACTATGGCGGCTACGGGTATACTTATAAATATCTCTTCTAAAGGTAAAGCCAAGTGAAAATTGTTTTTATTGCGGCTTCGGGATCTGGCGGGCATATATACCCCGGTATAGCCGTAGCAGATGAAATTAATGAACGGTTTGAGCCCATATTTATTTTAAGCAAAAATCAAGCTTCAAAAGATATAATTTCAAAAACATCTTACAAATATTTAACGCTTCCCGTTTGCGGCATGCCTGCGGTGTTTAGTTTGAAATTTTTGTATTTCTTACTGACGCTTAGCGTATCAACCGTTAAGTCGGTATTTTTAATTTTAAAATATAAACCCGCTGTTTGCGTGGGTATGGCGGGGTATGCTTCTGTGCCCGTTGTACTTGCCGCAAAACTCTTGAGAAAAAAAACTTTAATATGTGAACAAAACGTTGTGCCGGGTAAAGCAACAAAGTTACTTTCAAAAATTGCCGATACTGTTTGTCTAAGTTTTGAAGAAACAAAAAAATACATTAACTCTAAAAATACTATTGTTACCGGTAACCCCGTGCGGCGGGAACTTTTAAACGCGGATAAATCTAGCGCTTTAAAAAGCTTTGGTTTTTCTGACAAGGGGCAAGTGATACTTATTTTCGGTGGTTCTCAAGGCTCAAGCAAGTTAAACGATATCGCTTTTCAAACCGCTTGCAAGCTTATTGAATCTCAAAAAATAAACGTAATACACGTTACGGGAAAAAAAGATTTCCCGCTTATAAGCCGTAAAGCCGCAAAGTATTCAGAACACTACAAAGTTTTTGAGTATATTTATGATATGGCACAGGCTTATGCGGCTTCAGATATTGTAATTTGCCGCGCGGGTGCCGGCACAATAAGCGAGCTTTACCACTTGCGCAAACCTGCCGTGCTTGTGCCATACCCTTATGCCGGCGCGCATCAGGCGCAAAACGCTAAGTTTTTAGAATATAAAGGGCTTGCCGAAGCAATAGAAGAGGCAGGTTTAAACGTTAATATATTGTTGAAAGCCCTAAAAGGCATTTTATTAAAAAGCGCGCCGGCTGATTTTGAGGGGGGGGGGAATATTACCCTGCCCCAAACAATTATAGCGGATGAAATACTTAAAACGGGAAAGTAATAGTTTGTGAAAAAATATAATGTTTTACTTACTAATGACGACGGCGTAAATTCCAAAGGGTTAAAAGCTTTGCGTGGCGAGCTTGCAAAATACTTTAATGTTTTTACGGTTGCGCCAAGCAGTCAAATGTCGGGAATAAGCAATGCAATTACCTTAAATAAATTCAGGCGGGTAAAACAAGTAAGCAAAAATGTTTTTGCCATTTCGGGCGGTACCACGGCAGATTGTGTTAAGTACGCGCTATACTCTTTTTTAAAAGGCAAATGCGATATTGTGGTT
>WQVR01000143.1 GCA_009785775.1 Candidatus Proendomicrobium guianensium | reverse complement strand
TTACACAAAAACTGCGAAAGTGTTTGACCGCGCAGATATTATACTTTTGATAAACGCCGGCGGCGCTTTTGATAAATACGAAACAAAAATTTTAAATGAAGCAAAAAAACGTAACACACCCGTTATTAACGTGGTAAACACATATTTAAGCAAGCCTAAGCAATCTGAACGCGAAGTTTCATCGGCAACGAAGTGCTGCCAAGCCATGCTTGTTTTTGATAATGATATGTCAAAAAGAGACGTATTTCTTGAAAAACTTAAAAAACTTATAGCCCAAGTCGCGCCCCAAGAACTTTTAAACGGTGATAATTTTTTTAGCAGCTATTTAAAGCGCGGCGACACAGTAGTTTTGGTAACGCCTATAGATTCAGGCGCGCCTAAAGGCCGCCTTATAATGCCCCAAGTTCAGACAATACGCATGCTGTTAGACGCTGATATTAATGTTTTGGTAGTTAAAGAAAGCGGCTACGGCGCGGCATTAAAAAAACTAAAGTTTCAGCCGCAACTTGTTATTTGTGATTCTCAAGTTATAAAACTTGTTGCTAAATTAACGCCTAAACAGGTAAAGCTTACAAGCTTCTCCATACTTTTTGCCGCCCAAAAAGCCGATATTTCCGTTTTGGCGGAAGGTGTGGCGCAAATAAGCAAACTTAAAAACGGAGATAAGGTTTTGATAGTTGAAGCTTGCGCTCATCACGCCGGCAAAGAAGATATCGGCAGGGTAAAACTTCCCGACTGGCTTAAACATCATACCGGCAAAAATTTAAGTATAAATTTTTCAAACAGTGAAATAAAAAATATTAAAAATTACAAACTTATAATACATTGCGGCGCTTGTGTGCTTAATAAAAAGGATATGACGCAACGCCTAAACACAGCCAAAACTTTAAATGTGCCGATAACAAATTATGGCATGGCAATAGCGTTTTTTAGCGGTGCGTTTGAACGCGCACTATCACTTTTCCCGCAAGGCTTAAAAGCATACCGCAAAGCTTTAAAGTAAAAATCCCCTAAAATACTGTAAAATCAATAAAAACACGCGCTCAGGCAAGCTTGATTTAGCGTTGCTAATCTGCTATTATTTCAAGGTTAAATAACAATAAAATCCCTAAGGAGACTTAAATGCGCCTACCTCTAATGGCTGGAAACTGGAAAATGCACAAAACCGTTGCAGAATCAATCGCGATGGCAAAAGAATTGAAAGACTTGGTTGCAGGTGTTGTAGACGTTGAACTTTTACTTTGCCCTACATTTGTATCTTTATATGCTTTAAGCGCGGAACTTAAAGGTTCTAACATAAAAACAGGCGCGCAAAACGTTTTTTGGGAAGAAAAAGGCGCTTTTACCGGCGAAATTTCGTCTCAAATGGTTAAAGACGCGGGTGCAAGCTATGCTATCATAGGCCACTCTGAGCGCAGACAGTACTTCGGCGAAACGGACGAAACAGTAAATAAAAGAACTATTGCCGCTTTCTCGGCGCAAGTTACGCCGATAGTTTGCGTGGGCGAAACTTTACAAGAGCGTGAACAAGACATAACTTTTAAAGTTGTTGAAACGCAACTGCGCGGCGGTATGAAAGGCCTAAGCAAAGAGCAATCTGAAACCGCAGTAATAGCTTACGAGCCTGTATGGGCTATAGGCACCGGCAAAACCGCCACTCCCGCGCAAGCGCAGGAAGTGCATGTTTTTATCAGAAAAGTTTACGCCGAAATGTACGGCGACGCTGCCGCCCAAAAAGTAAGGATACTTTACGGCGGTTCGGTTAAACCTGATAATGTGGCAGAACTTATGGCATGTCCTGATATAGACGGGGGACTGGTGGGCGGCGCAAGTTTAGAAGCGGCAAGTTTTGCAAAATTAGCTAAGTTGGGAAAGTAAAGTGAAGTTTGCGGCTATTGTTAACATTTCAAATAGACATATACACTTGGCAAAAGAGCATGTTGAAGCGCTGTTTGGTAAAGATTATAAGCTTACGGCTTTAAGAGATTTAATGCAACCGGGCGAATATGCCTGCAATGAAACCGTTACCATAAGGGGTCCTAAATCCGAAATACAAAAGGTAAGGGTATTGGGTCCTGTGCGCCCTAAAACGCAGGTAGAAATTTGCCTGGGAGATAGCATAAAACTTGGTATAGACGCCCATGTAAGACTTTCGGGAGACTTAGAGGGTTCTGCCCCGATAACCATTGTGGGTCCTGTTTCAACGCTTGAACTGCCCGAGGGGTGTATAATTGCAAAGCGCCACGTGCATATGTCTACTGCCGACGCAGAGAAGTTTGGTATTAAAAATCTTGATGTTTTGTCTGTTAAAGCGGGTAGCGCGCGGGAAGTAATTTTTAATAATGTTATTGCGCGCGTTTCATTTAGTATGAAGCTTGAATGTCATTTAGATATTGAAGAAGCCAATGCCGCGGGCGTAAAAAACGGCACACCGGCGGAAATTATTTCTATAAATGGTAATAGTTGCTGTTGCATTCCTAAAGAAAAAGACAATGAAAAAGTGAAAGATAATGAATAACTTAAATACGTCTTGCAGCACAGCACCCGTAAAAATAGCTTTTGCCACAGACCATGCGGCAACAGAAATAAGGGCTGAAATCATAAAGTTTTTGGAAAGTATGGGATGTGTCGTAACCGATTACGGGCATAAGACTTCCGATAGTTGCGACTATCCTGACTATGCATATAAAGCCTGCGAGTCGGTGCGGGAAGGAAAAAACGATAAATGCGTTTTAATTTGCGGTACCGGTATAGGTATGGCTATAGCGGCAAACAAAGTTTCAGGTATCAGGGCGGCGGTAGTGTGGAATGAAGATACTGCGCGCCTTGCCTCGCTTCATAACAATGCTAATGCGCTTTGTCTTGGCGCGCGTACGGCAACAATTGCCGAAATTTGCGCTTGTTTAAAAGTTTGGCTTTCAACCCCGTTTGAGCAAAGGCATGCGGGTCGTATAAAAAAAATAGCCGAAATAGAGGCATTGCAATGCAAAAACTAAGCATTATCTTAACGGCATGTCTGTTTTTTTCGGGCTTTGCTTTTTGGGAAGTTTCTTCCGTCAGCGCGAAATCCTTGCCGCAGGCAAGTCAGGAAATAAGAGAAGCTATGCGCCTTATCAGGCAAGGCCAAGACG
>WQVR01000142.1 GCA_009785775.1 Candidatus Proendomicrobium guianensium | reverse complement strand
GACTTCTTTGTTGTTTCTTTTTTTGCGGCACGCACCGTAACGGGGATTTTATCCTTCAAGGAACGACTCAAAAAAGTTTCAACGTTTTCAAATTTTACGCCGAGCGTTGCAATACGGCGGCGTATGCCTTTATCGTTTGTAATTACTGTTATTTCATAAGGACGCGGATGATTTTCTGCGATGTCGGCTATAACATCGTCGGCGCTAAGACGCCCTTGCGAATATATAATTTCAACCTCACCCGAGTTTGTTTTGTTATAGCCTCCCGAACTTTCAGAAGATTGGCAGTTATAATCAAACACCACGGCAATTTTATTACGGGCATTACCGTGCGAACGATTAACTTTTATAAATTCTACAAGTTTATCGCGGCGGGCTTCAAGCGTACGCGCGGCAAACATATCATCAGAGTTTATTACATTGTAACCGTCTACTATATAGTACATATTTTTCTAAGGGTTAACATCTACTCTTGAAGGGCTTCAAGCCCCTCTTACATCCCCTGTATTGTTTTTTGCCTTTGCAGTTAGCGCACACGGCAGGCATTCGCTTAAAATTTTTAAGCGTTTTTCGAACTTGCGGGCAGTTTATAACGACTTATAATGTAGCCCGCTTCAAACATGCGAAAAACGATAAACTTAAAAACTTTTCGCTCATAAGCCGCCTGTACGGTGCTTTAACTGCAAAGGCAAAAAACATATTATCAAAAAGCTTTACTGTCTAAATAAACTTGCAATATTATAGAGGCGGCAATTTTGTCGCGCACGCCTTTACGCTTTGAGCGCGAAATATCAAACTCTTCGGTAAGCATACGCTCTGCCTGCGCTGTTGTCAGACGTTCGTCTATAGTTTTTATTTCGATATCGCCTGCGATGTTTTGAAGTTCGGCTATAAAGCTTTTTACAAATTCAGACATTTCGCTTTCGGTGCCGTCCATATTTATGGGTAGCCCTATAACTACTGTACCAACTTCATTTGCTTTGGCAATTTCTAAAATCTTTAAAGCGTCTTTTTTAAAACTTTCTCTTTCTATAACGTCAAAGGGGCTAGCCGTAATTTGCAGCAAATCGCTAAGAGCAAGCCCTATTCTTTTCTTTCCGTAGTCTAATGCTAAAACCCGCGGCATTTATTTTCCCTCTAAAGTTTGCCTTAACATATTTAAAGCCGTAACTATTGCGCGCTCTGTAATATCTTGGCGGTTGCCTGAAAACATATTCTTAGAAATTTTCGTTTCTATCTTGGGGCTAGAAGAGCCCTTGGCTTTCTTTTTTTCTGACACGGCAATATAAACTAACCCCACAGGTTTTTCTTTTGTTGCGCCGCTTGGGCCAGCAATGCCTGTAACTGCAATACTATAGTCGCTTGCGGAAATATTTAAAACCCCTTCTGACATTTGGGCAGCGGTTTCTTCAGACACGGCTCCATAACTCTCAAGCGTGTTTTCGTTAACTCCCAATATTTTTTGTTTTGCTTCGTTTGAATACGCTACAATGCCATAGCCAAAATAAACGCTTGCGCCCGCTACAGACGTAATGCGGGAAGCTACTGCTCCGCCCGTGCAAGACTCGGCAACAGAAACTTTCTTTTGCAGCTTTGTTAAAAGTTTCCCTACAGTACTTTCAAGCGTATCTTCATTATAGCCGAAAATATTACGGCCTAAAATTTTTTCAACTTCAAGTTTAATATTTTTTAAAGTTTCATCTACTATGAGTTCATTGTCCGAAGACACGCTTACTTTAAAAGATATAATTCCACCATGCGCTGTAATTGCAAACTCTGTTTTGATAGTTTGATTTGCTTTTAAAGCTTGCATAACAGGGCTTAGGGATTGTTCAACTTGCGATTCCGGCATGGCGCAAATTTTAAAAATTAGCGTTTTGGTTATTTGCGCTTGATAGCTTTTAAAGAACGGCAATGCCGTAGCCTCAAACATGGGCTTCATTTCGCGCGGCGGACCCGGAAATAAAAATACGGTTTTTCGGGATTTTGCGCCGCACTCCCCCGTAGCGGGGTCTTTGCTTAAATATTCAAAATGAAACATCTGCCCCGGCGCTGTGCCTAAAGTATTGTTTATAATTTTAGCGCCTTTAATAACATTGGCTTGGCGGGAGTTAATTTCAAACATGCGGCCTTCAAGTGTAATACCGCGGTTTAAAAAATATTTTTTTATGTTTTCTAAGACTTCGCTTGACTGGCATAGTTGGGCGCCCGCGGCAGTTGCCACGGTTTCTACGGTAATATCATCAAAAGTGGGTCCAAGCCCGCCTGTAATAATGATTGCAGAAGAACGCCGAAAAGCTGTCTCTAAAACTTTGGGGAAGTCTTCTTTATTATCTGAAACAACCGTTATAAACGAAGGATGTATGCCTATGTCGAACAATCGCGCGCAAATATAAGGCGCGCTTGTGTTTTCTTTGCCGCATAAAAGTTCCGAACCTGAAGAAATTATTTCTATCATAAACCTATGGCTTTGATAATATCTTCCAAGTTTGATTTAACTTTTTTTGGAGCCACGCTTTGGCTGATTGCGGTGTCGGGGTCTTTTAATCCGTTGCCCGTAAAAATGCAGACTATCTTAGTATCTTCGGTGTTTTTTAATTGTCCGCTTCTTACATATTTTAAAAGCCCCGCCAGTGACGCCGCGCTTGCGGGTTCTGCAAAAATGCCTTCTGTAGCGGCTACAAGCCTGTAAGCTTCTAATATTTCATCGTCGGAAACTATGTCTGTCGCTCCGCCCGATTCATCGCGCGCGGCAACCGCCCCTTCCCACGAGGCGGGGTTGCCTATGCGTATTGCCGTGGCTATGGTTTCGGGGTTTTCTACAATTTTGCCGCTTACTATTGGCGCAGCGCCCGAAGCCTGAAAGCCCATCATTTTCGGTAATTTATATTTTTCAGGAAACTTGGCATTATACTCTTTATAACCTTTCCAGTAAGCCGTAATATTGCCGGCATTACCCACGGGCATAAATTGATAATCTGGAGTTTGCCCTAAGTCTTCGCAAACTTCAAAAGCGGCGGTTTTTTGCCCTTCTATCCTATAAGGATTTACGGAGTTAACTAAAGTTAAAGGATATTTTTCAGACAGTTCGCGCACAATACTAAGCGCAATGTCAAAGTTACCGTCTATTT
>WQVR01000141.1 GCA_009785775.1 Candidatus Proendomicrobium guianensium | reverse complement strand
TTCTATGGCATATTTTTTGTTTGCAATGTATCCGTCAAAAAAATGTTCTGCGTCAAAAATAACTTCAAGACCCTTAGACTTTAAAAATTTAACGCTGTCATAAATCATTTTTAAGTTTTCATCCAGAGTGGTTTTTAGGGCGGTTTCAACATGTAAATCCCATGCTTTTCCAAAAATGCACGCCGCTGCCGCACCCGAAGAAATCAGTTTTTTTAAGTTTTCGTCTTCTGAAGCTTTTATGTTTTTGCGGCGCGTGGAGCCGAATGCCGTAAGCTTAGCCTGCTTAAATTTGATTTTTTTTGCCAACGCAAAAAACTCTTCGTCTTTAGGGTTAGAGCCCGGCCAGCCGCCTTCAATATAACTTACGCCGAAGTTGTCTAAAGCTTTTGCAATTTTTAGTTTGTCTGCCGCGCTAAAAGATATGCCCGCGCCTTGCGAGCCATCGCGGAGGGTGGTATCATAAATTAGAATTTTTTTATTTTCTTTTTTCATTTATTTTCGCCAATAACTTCGAAGAATTTTGCGGTTAGGCGACGCTTGCGGCGGTGAAGTGTGCGTAAGTGAAACGGCACATGAGCCGACGTATAAGGAAGCATAAGCGCAAAAGGCAAAGAACTTTACTTCTTATCTAGTTTAAAGCCCTTATGAAGAGTTTCAACTGCTTTGGTCAAATCGCTTTCATCTACCATACAGGAAATTTTTATTTCAGAAGTTGAAATCATTTCTATATTAATATTCTTTTTTGCAAGCAATTCAAACATTTTTGCGGCAACGCCGGTATTGCTTTTCATGCCTATGCCCACTACCGAAACTTTTGCTACGCGCTCGTCACATATTACGTCTTGGGCTTTTAATTCTTTGGCAAGTTTGGTAAGTTCTACCTGCGTTTTTTTAACGTCTGCGCGGCAAACGGTAAAAGAAATGTCGTTTGTTTTGTCGGCGGTGGCGCTTTGTATTATCATATCTACGTTAACGCCCATTTTTGAAAGTCCCACAAAAACTTTTGCCGCAACGCCCGGCATGTCTGGTATGCCTATTATCGAAAATTTTACCTGATTTTTATCGAACGTTACAGCCGAAACAAGCAATGCTTCCATTTGTTTTCTCCCTATTTTTTGGGGACTGGTAATTATTGTGCCCGCATTTGGCAAAAAGGTTGAACGCACTTGTATTTCAAGGTCGTTTTTCTTTGCGACTTCTATGCTTCTGCCCTGCATAACTTGGGCGCCGCTTGACGCCATTTCCAACATTTCGTCATAAGAAATTTTGTCTATTTTGCGCGCTTCTTTAACCACGCGCGGGTCAGTGGTAAAAATACCTTCAACATCTGTGTATATCTCACAAACGTCGGCGTTTATGGCGGCGGCAATAGCAACGGCGGTAAGGTCTGAACCGCCCCTGCCTAAAGTTGCGGTATCGCCGTATTTGTTTATGCCTTGAAAGCCTGCAACTATAACCACATTATTTTTGTTAAGTTCTGCTTTAATTTTTTTTGGGTTAATTTTTAAAATGCGCGCGCGGGTATGGTCGGTATCGGCGACTATTCCTGCTTGCGCGCCGGATAAAGAAACAGCGTTTGTATCCATTGTATGAAGTAGCATAGCAAGCAATGAAACAGAAATCATTTCGCCTGTTGAAAGCAAAACGTCCATTTCGCGGGGGCTTGGATTTGCGCTGATTTCTTCTGCCATTGCAAGCAAATCGTCTGTAGTATCACCCGGGGCAGAAACAACAACAACAACTTTATTATTGGCACCCCTGCGGCCTACTATGCGACTTGCTACTATTTTGCGGTTTTCCGCGCTAGACACAGACGAGCCGCCAAACTTCATTACAATTAAAGCCACTTGCTTTCTCCTAACCGGCTAAGCCGGAGTATTACAAAAAACCTAATTGCTCACATCCAATATATTGCAACGTAGCTGTACACCGTCTTGTTTCCACAATTTAATCATTGCAGAAGCAACTTTTTTCGCGTTTGCCGCTTTACAAAAAGCAACTATCGTAGGACCCGAGCCCGACAAAAAGGCGCCTAAGGCGCCGTGAGCGTAAGCAATGTCTATTATTTGCGTCATAGACGGTATAAGGTTTGCGCGATACGGTTGGTGCAGTTTGTCTTGCATTGCCGTTTTAAGTAAAGAATAATCGCCCTTAGTAAAAGCATAGGCAAGTACCGCCGTGCGCGACATATTATAAACAGCGTCTGCCGTAGGTACGTTTTTAGGAACCACACGGCGAGAATGTTTTGTTGAAAGTTCAAAATACGGGGTGCACGCCACAATTTTAAGGCGAGGGCTTGGAAGTTTTACAACGGCAATTTTGCCTGAATCTTCTTTTACAGAAACGCAAAGCCCGCCATAAACCGCAGGGACAACATTGTCGGGGTGCCCTTCAAACTTCATGGCGATATCTGTAATTTGTTCTTTAGTTAATTTTTTAGAACACAAATTGCCCGCCGCAATAATACCTGCCACTATTGCCGCAGCGCTTGAGCCCATACCCGAACACATAGAGATATTGTTTTTGAAAACTATTTTCATTTTATTAAGCGGGTATGCGGCTTCGCATTTTAAAATTTTAAGCGTTTCAAGCATTGCTTGTATAGCTACGTTTTTTTCGTTTTTGGGTAAGGTTTCTTTACCTTCGCCCAAAATTTTTACGCTTAATCCCGTGGTACTTTTAGGATTAAAAGTAACTTCCATTTCGTTGTATAATGACAGCGCCATGCCGAAAACGTCAAAACCCGAGCCCATATTGGCGGTGGTGGCGGGAACTTTTACTTTAATTTTTTTTATCATTTTACATTCCATACTTTATTTTTGCCTGCGTTATTTTTCATGACGTTAGCGCACTTTCAGAGGGTTGCCAACCTCTTGCCGTTTTGCAATGCTCTGCGTGCGCAACAGCGTTTTTGGGTTACTTTTTGCCGCGGCAAAAAGTGACGCATGGGGGTTTGCTAAGGGGGCACGCAGACGCCCCCTTAAACCTATTTACTCATCACGCATGGCGCAAAACTCACTACACATAGTACAAACACCCTCATCGCGAGGCGGCAATTTAGCGCGCTCGGCGGCAAACTTTTCAGGGTCTATCGAAAGCGCTTGCTGTGCTTGCCAGTCGCGGCTCTTGCGAAATTTTGACATTTCTTTAA
>WQVR01000140.1 GCA_009785775.1 Candidatus Proendomicrobium guianensium | reverse complement strand
TTATCTACAGTTTTTTGTGAAACCGAACTTGGTTTTTCGTTCCAGTTGAAATCGTTTGTAGAAAGTACTTCTTGAATGTTATGAAACTCCACAAAAGTTATTTGCTGTGCGTCAAAACAACCAATAAACAGCGGCGGTATTTCGCCTTTATCAAAGCGGGGTTTTATTGTAAGTATAAGCTGCGCAAGCATTGTCCATTTTGAAGCAGCCGTGCCTTTTTTTGACTCTGCCCAATATATATCAACGCCTTTTTTATCTTTAACTGCAAAATCAACCCGATTTTTCTCAATAACGTACTGCGACTTTGGAAAAAATGAGTTTGTAATAGCTGTTTTTATATCTTCTTCACTGGTATACGACACTATATCCTCTTTACTTTTATTACTTCAATAATTTCCGACCTTCGACTTCATGCAAAATTTTCATTTGCTGTATTGCTATTTTATTTAACTTTACAAGCCTTTCTTTTTGCGATACTTTATCATTTATAAGAACGGCATTGATATTTTCTAAGTTTGACAAGCAAATAAGCTCATTTATACTAGCATAATCCCTTATATTTCCTTTAAGTGTTGGATTTTCTTTTCGCCATTGTAGTGCAGTTTTACCAAAAAGAGCGATATTCAATACATCTGCCTCGTTAGCATATACTGTTGAAATCTGTTTAGGAGTTAATTCGTGTGGAATAAGATTGTATTTTACTGCGTCAGTATGTATATGATAATTTATCTTTGCTAGTTCCCTTTTTGCTGTCCAGCCTAATAGTTGTTGTTCTTGCTCCTTAAGGCGTTGAAATTCTTTAATGAGATATATTTTAAATTCGGCACTAATCCACATACCAAATTCAAAAGCAATATCTTTGTGAGCATATGTTCCGCCATACCTTCCCGCCTTGGCTTTTATGCCAATAGCGCTTGTTCTTTGTGCCCATTCTTGGGCACCTATCTTAAAGCTATTTAAACCTGACTTGCTTTTAATTATGGCGAATTCGCCATAATTAAAATTGGGATTGTATATGCTTTCCCATATTCCAAGATATTCTAAAGTATTTCTGTTTCTTAACCAATCAGTTATAAAAAAATCGCCATCTTTAGCTTTAAGCATATCTGTCAGCGATATAAAATCTTCATTATTATCAGAAATAATTGTTATCTTTGCGCCTTTGACAACAATAGTTCCTTTTTTACTGGCCATTATTTATACTCCTTTTGCTTTTTAAACAAAAAACAAAAACTAATTTTTGCAAAGGATTTTGGGCTTTTTGCGACGCTTGCGGCGGCGAAGTGTACGAAAGTACACGAGCCGGCGCGTAAGGAAGCAAAAACCAAAAAGCCAAAGCAAAAAGGGCGGGCTGTACACCGAATTCTGTGCTTTGCCCGAAAGCAAAGTGCAATCATTTCTCTGTTGCCTAAGTTACCCTAAGCAATCTAGCGGCGATACTTCCGCCTTGCTTTCCAGTAAGGGTTTAGCCGTTTCACTTCCGCTTTCAATATATGGCGGAATTATGCCCGTTAAGGCACCCCACCACCTTTCGGAAGTGGGCGTCACTGCTCGCACCTCTGCGATTACTCGCGACGGGGATTACCCGCTACCGTTCTCCATAACGCGATAAACACGCTAAGGTAAAGTTCGGACTTTCCTCTTAAAGTCTATTTCAACCTTAAGCGATTGCCACCCACCCGTTATTATTTAATTTTTTTTATAAAGAATTCTAGAACAATTATCGCAAGTAACTATTTCGGTAAATTTCAAAGTTTGGTTTATAAGTTGGGGGCGAAGCACCATACCGCAAGCGCCGCAGCTTTCGCCGTCTATAGCGCTCATTCCCTGACCGTTGCGCCCTTCGCGTATGCGTTCGTATTGACCAAGAAGGTTAGAGTCTACTTTTTTAGACGCCTCAACACGCACCGTTTCAAGTGCGTTTATGTCGCTTTCAATAGTTTTGCTTTCGGCTTCAAGCGCGGAAATTTGAGAGTTTATGTTTTGGACAGCGTCTTTTAGGGAAGCGTCGTAAGTTTTAATATTTTCGGCTTCAACATCTATACGTTCCATAAGGTGCAAAATTTCGTCTTCAATAACGCTTGAGTCTGCCTTAGCTTTTTCAATTTCTAGCAGCATTGCCTTATAAGCGTCATTAGACTTTACGCTGTTTAAATCTACAGAATGTTTTGCCACAAGTTTTTCTTTAGCGTCCAGAACTGCTTCTTTTTCTTTTTTTAGGCCGTTTAAGTTTACAAATTCTTTTTTCTTTTCTTCAGTTTCAGCGGTAATTTGCGCAAGGCTTTCTTTTTTTACGGTAATTTCAGAGGGAATTTCAATAAGGCGGGTTTTTAAGCGCTCTATTTTTATATCTTCTTCCTGCAAATCGGCAAGAAGGCAAAGCTGGGCTTTTAAGTTTTCCATTTTTCCCCAATGTTATATTAATATCAAAATTATTAAACTGTCCAACTTCTTAAGTCATAATCGGCGGTCGGTTTTGGCAACACTATAGAACTTTGATACGGCCAACGCTCTAGCTCTATAGCGTTTTTGTCTACTGTAATTACAAACTCTAAATTTTTATAGTCGCCCTTAAAACCTATTTTATCTAAATCAATAGCAATTTCCACGGTTTTTAAGGCGGCAATATCTTTTAGGTCTAGTTCAGCTGTAGCGCCCGAAGCGTTGCTAACGTAAAATTCTGTGGCTTTACCGCTTGAGTCAAACCTTGCGCTTACGGTTTTTGATTCAGGCGTTAAAAAAATTATATTAAAAGTTAAATCTTCCGTTTGTTTAGATAAAATCTCCGCATTCAGGTCAAACCTTAAAAACAAATGCGTAAGGTTAAAACCGAAGCTCATAGTTTTCATTATGGTAGAAACCTGATGCATAGAGCCGCCCGCGTGACCAACTTCGTAAACTCCCGCGTTCTTCCACTCAAAGTAGTTTGTAACTTTACCGTCTATAACGGGATTTATCAGGCCTATGGGCATAGTTATATTGACGCGAGGCGCTTGAGATTTTATTGGTTTGTATAAATGGTCGGGCGGTTTTTGCCCGAAAACTTCGTAAACGGTTATTAAGTGTTGGCGGTAAATAAAGTCAAACGTGGCGTCGGAAGCCGAAGAGTGCTGGTCTCCGTACCACCAGTTCCAGTCAGAGCCTTCCGCCATGTGCAAAGCTTCCCAAGCTTTTTCTTCGT
>WQVR01000139.1 GCA_009785775.1 Candidatus Proendomicrobium guianensium | reverse complement strand
TTCTGCTTGCAGGGCGGGGCTTAAACGTTCGTCTGCGTCTAAACAAATTATCCAGTCGTAAGCACAATTATCTAGGGCAACATTACGCTGGGCGCCAAAACCGTTCATTTCATGGCTTACTACTTTGGCATTATATTTTTTTGCTATTTCTAAGGTTTTGTCTGTACTTTGATTGTCTACAATAACAATTTCGCCTGCCCATTTTACGCTTTCAAGACAAGCGGCAATGTTTTTTTCTTCGTTTTTTGTTAAAACATAAGCCGATACTTTTAGCATTTAGCCGCCCAAAACTTTATTATAAACTGCCAATGTATCTTGCACCATTTTTTCTGTAGTAAATTTTTCGCGAACAAACTTTCTTGCTTCTTCACCCATAGCTTTTGTGCGTTTGGGACTAGAAGCAAACAGGGTTATACTTTCAGCAACAGCTTTTGCATTTTGGGGCTTTATCAAAAAACCCGTAATACCATTTACAAAAGCTTCGGGGTTGCCGCCTATATTTGTTGCTATTACGGGCTTGCCCATAAACTGCGCTTCTATTAAAACATTTGGCATTCCCTCGGTATGCCATGAAAGCAAGCACATAATATCGCAAGCACTAACATATTGGGCAACTTTTTCCTGATAGCCCGTAAAAATAACAACATCTTCTACGCAAAGCTTTGCGGCATAAGCTTTTAAGCTTTCAAGCCCTTCGCCGCCGCCTATAATCATATACCTGATATCGGGGCGGGTATTTTTAAGAATTGCCGCGGCTTCAACCAAGTATACTTGCCCTTTGCCTTTAAGGTCGTTTATAGCGCCAACGGTGCCTACAACTGTTTTGCCTTCTAAATTATATTTTGAAATAATTTCGCCTTTATTTGTAATGCCTGAAAACTTTGCGAAATTTACGCCGTTATAAATTACGGTAATTTTGCCGGCATTTACGCCTTCGTATTCTACAAGCCCCTTTTTTACCGCCTCTGAAACCGATATTACAGCGTCTGCAAACCTATAGTGGTATTTTGAATAAAAACTATGGCGGCTGTCTTGCCTGCGATGAAACACCACTTTAACTTTTTTACGAAAAAATTTTACCAGTAACGCCGTCCAGAAAAGCTTTCCCTGATGAACGTGTATAATATCTATATTTTCTGTTTTAACTATTTTTAAAAGGCGCATTATGGCGCGCAAATCTAGAGAGCCTTTTGCTTTAAAAGGATATGCTTTAAGGTTAAGAAGGCGGGCTTCTTCAAACATAAAGCTGTCTTCGGGTACCGCCAAAATATTGTCTACGCCCTGAGCATACTTTTGAATACTATCCGCTAAAAAAAGCGTGGACTTTTCCGCCCCGCCTTTTGTCCATGAAGAAAATATGTGAAGAACTTTCATCTAAAAAATTTTCTTACCGAGCCTTATGTATTCTTTGGCGCTGGCGCGGAAAAAAGCTTCAAAGTAACCGCTTTTTGGTTTTTTTACTTCAGCCCAGTACTCAGCGCTGGCTTTGGCTATGCGCACATAATCCCGTCCGGTAAGTTGTGTTTTATAGCATTCTATCGCCGCTTTTTTTGCCTTCCACTCGTCACTTATGTCTATTAAAACATTAGGGTAAATGGGTAACCATACGGGATAAGCATAAACCATAAAATCAAGGCTTATTTTTTTTGATATTTTAATGAGCGCTTTTGACACCGCCTGATGATCTTTATGATTATCAAACCAAAAAGGCATAAACACAATATCGGGTTCTATTTGGTTAAAAAGCACGGCAAGAGAGTCTTGAAAGCCGGACTCGTTACTAAGGCTTCTTAAAGGATATTGCAAAAAATGGTTCTTTTTTGAGCCCATTATAGCCGCCGAATTTTCGGCTTCTTTCCTGCGGCTGGCATTTTCGTGCGTACAAAAAACCGTTTCAACGTGCCCGCCCTCTCTGGCGTACTTAATTATCGTACCGGCGCAACCTATGGCTTCGTCGTCTTCATGAGGGGCTATAACCATAACTTTTCCGGCCGCAATGTTTTCTTCCAAAGGCATAGAATAGTTGATGAAAGGCTGTATATATTCAAACAACCTAAATAAATGTCTGTTTTTTGCTCTTTTTGTCATACTTACCCCTTCTTATACGCTGTCTAGCACCGCTAAAATAATATCTTTAGCAAGAACTTTATTTATATTTTTTTGTTTTATTATTACATGTTTATGCGCAGGCATCGGGCCTACTTGCTCGGGGTCGGTGGGGCCGAAAACGGCAATACACTTTGTGCCTACCGCCGCCGCCAAATGCATTGCGCCCGAATCTGTACCGCAAAACAATGCCGCCTTACTATAAAAAGCCGCGCTTTCTAAAATATTTTCGGAAATAAAAACACGGGGCTTTTTTTTGCACATTGCCGCTATTTGCGTTAAGCTTTCTTCTTCCCATGCCGCGCCTACAAGCACGGGCAACTTTAAACTTTCGCCAAGAGCGCCCAAAACTTCCGCCCATACTTTATTATCTAAACACTTTTGACGGCGTCTGTGTGAAGCGCCAACTGAAAAAGCTACTGTTTTTGCAGGGTCGAGATTATTTTCTTTAAACCAATTTTGGATTTTTAGTGAGGCGCTATCACTTACTTTTATAAGCCCTTCATAAGTGGGCTTAATATCTTTAATACCGCAAACTTTTGCTAAACGCGCATTATTAGCAAGCGACGGCACGCCCTTTTTTTCAGCTTTTTGGGTAAGCAAAAAACTTAAAGAAGCGCTGTCAAAGCCCACGCGAATTGGAATTTTTGCAAAAAACGCGCTAAGCAAAGACGAAGGAGATTCTGAAAAAAGCACGGCTTTAGTAAAGTTTTCCTTTTTTATTATACTGCTTAATTTGAATTTTGCATATGCGTCTTTTTCTATAATACCGTCCACCAGTCCGCTTGCTTTTAAAAGCGGCGCAAGGTTAGAATTAATTACGCTGTAAAGCATTGCTTCAGGTTTTTGGCGGCGCAGAGCTTCTAAAACAGGAAGTGAAAAAAGCATATCGCCAAGTTGATTCATATGAAAAAAAACTATTTTTTCCACTTTAAAATTTCCTCATAAACACTTTGGGGCGTAATGCCCTTTAGGCATATTTCATCCGAACATTTACCCCTACCCCTGCACGGGGCGCAAGGCACATCAGGCTTTAAAACCGAAAACTTGCCAATGTATGGCGCTGTTTCATTAGCGTCTGAGCCGCCAAAGA
>WQVR01000138.1 GCA_009785775.1 Candidatus Proendomicrobium guianensium | reverse complement strand
TAAACGCCAGTTAAAAGGCAATAAGTCGTTTATTGCAATTGAAACCGAAATTTTTTCGGCTAAAAGCAAAATAAACAAACCCGTGCATGAACTTCGTGTTATTTGTTGTTGACAATTACTTGCCGGTTGGTATACAATAAAACATATGTTGTAAGGGAGGTAATAAGCTAATGGCATTATCCCGAAGAGAATTTATTAAAAAAGGTCTTATTGTTGCCGGAACCGCCGCGGCAGCGCCTAGCTTGTTTGCGGGCACTGTTTTAGACAGGCAAAATACCCAAACTTCAAATACTACTGCTTATGTGCCAAGATATATTGAGTTAGAACGCTCGGGCGAACTTGCCCGCCGTGAAAAAGCCCTTTGGGATTTATATAGCCCTTGCGTGCTATGCCCTCGGTTGTGTAAAACCAACCGCGCGGCTGGCCAAGGCGGCGCGTGTACGGTTGCAAGCAATTTCAGGGTTTCTTCTTTCGGGCCTGATTTCGGCAATGAGCCGCCCATTCGGGGTACCCGCGGTTCGGGTTCTATATTTTTATCTAATTGTAATCTATTGTGCATATTTTGCCAAAACTGGCAAATTAACCATCGCGGCGACGGGCGTGTAACCACCCCTGGCGAACTTGCAAGAATGCTTTTGGATATGCAAAATATGGGTTGCCATAATGTAAGCTTTATTACCCCCACGCACTTGGTGCCGCATTTAATACAAGGGCTTAGAATTGCTATTGCCGGCGGGCTTAATGTGCCTTTGTGCTACAATACAGGCGGTTATGAATCGCTAGAGGTAATTAAGCTGTTAGACGGTATTGTAGATATTTACCAGCCTGATTTTAAATTTCAAGATTCTGCCATTGCCGCGCGTTTTACGCAAGGTGCGCCGGACTATGCGCTTCATGCTGCTGCGGCAATAAAAGAAATGCACAGACAAGTAGGAAATTTGCACATCGTTAACGGGCTTGCGCAACATGGCGTAGTAATTCGCCATTTGGTTTTGCCTGAAAATTTAGGCGGCGCAGACTTGTTAGTCCGTTGGATTGTAGATAATTTTGGTACTGATACCCATGTAAATATAATGGGGCAGTATTGGCCTGCATTTAGGGCAAACAACTTTCCCCCTCTAGACCGCCGCTTAACAAGGGCAGAATACAACCAAGCCCTTACTTGGGCGCGCCAAGCGGGATTATATAATTTTCATTAAAAATTTGTGTAAGAAATATCAATAACTAAAAAAACACTTACTGTAAGTAAGTGTTTTTTTAGTTATTAATATTTTCACACATACTCAAGCTTTTCTAAATAATTTGACTCTTATAAAAAAATTTTTTATCGTACTAAAATTCAAAAAAGAAACCAGTCCGAAAATTATTTTTGGTCTGAAATAAAACTTTAAAAATGCTTTTTTGTGAAACTTTATTAAATCTGCAGATGTTATACTTTCGCTTATCCATGTAGGTGTCGAGTTGGGGTTATCTAAGGTGTTTCTGTCAAACTTCCAGTTAAGTGTGTGCCAAAGTTCGGAGCCAGGAAGTACCGAAAATATTGCAAATGTTGCAAGGGGTAAGTTTGACTTTAAAGCAAAATTTAAAGTTTGGCGCATAGTTTCTTTAGTTTCTCCGGGAAGTCCAAATATAAAAAAACCGTTAGTCATCATTTTGTACTTATGTGCTAAATTAATTGCTTTTGAAATTTGTTCTATGGTTTCATCTTTTCGTATGTTTTTTAATATATCGGGATTTGCACTTTCAACACCAATGGAAAAACCATAACATCCGGCGAGTTTCATTGCCGCCACTACTTCTTCGTCTAAAGAATCAGCCCTTACGCCATTATAGCATGCCCAAGAAATGCTTAGTTTGTTTTTAAGTAAAGCAGCGCAAAGTTCTAACATGTATTTCTTGTGCAAAGTTATGGTGTCATCAAGAAACTTTATTTCCTTTACGCCGTAAACATTAACCAATTCCTTTATTTCTGATATTATATTTTCAACACTTCTAAATCTTATATGCTTTTGGGAAAATGCTGGTGACGCGCAAAAAGTACACTTGCTAAGACATCCCCTGCTTGCTACAAGGTAAGCTATAGGCGTTTTTTTGCGTATTTGACCTGAGGGACTAGAGTTGTATTTTTTAAACTGTACCTTTTCCCAAGGCGGAAAAGGAAGTTCGTCTAATTTTTTTACCGTCTCGGCAAATTCAACGCGATCTGTGGTGCTTTTAAGATTATCTAAAGAATAAACGCCTTTAATACCGTTATTTACAAAATTATTTAAAGCAAGCTTTGTAAATGCTATTTCGCCTTCGCCGCATATTACAAAATCAGCTCCTGAATCAACCAATGTTTGAAATGGCAAAAAAGTGGGATGAATACCGCCTATTACAACTTTAAATCCCTCTTTTTTAAGGTTTAAAGACAATCTTGCAACTACATTATGGTCTGCTGTTGTACAGGATAAACCCGCTACGGTAATATTTTCTTTTTTAAATATGTCAATTATCTGAGTATCACTTAGATTGTCTATAGAAGCATCAATAACTATAGAGTCTATGTTGTTTTGTTTAAGATAAGATGATATGTAGCCCAATCCCAACGGATAAGCACGTACAAAAATTGAATTATTGGGTTTTATTAACGCTATTTTCATTTTTTATAAGATTGACACTAAAGATATGGTCAGATTCAGATTTGGAACAAAATATATGTCTACAGCTAAAGAAATAGAATATATTGGCAAAGTTTATTTTAAACTATAGTTATTATACTATTTTATAGTAGCAAATATACATTCGTAAATGCCCAAACAGATTCCATTTATGTCTCCTACTAAAAAAAGCCGTTTAGAGAATTATTCTCTAAAACGGCTTTTACAGGTGAAAATTTTCTTAAAAATTATCTTCTTAATGTTGTTAAAGCCGTAAGCGCTCTTGCCGCAAGGTCTGCGTCTCTTGAAGTGAGAAGCGCGGTAATTGCGGTTATTGAGTTTGGACCTATTTGCACTAAAGTATCAAAAGCGGTTTGTCTTAAGTCTCTATTATTTGTAGCAAGCGTTATCAGTACAGGTATTGCCGCAGACGCACTTGGACCAAAACCGGCTAAAAGCTGCATAGCAAGGTTTTGCGCGCTGGCATTATTGCTTAGCAATATGGGTATTATTACCGGTATGCCTACGCCCCCTATATTTGCAAGGGCTTCGGCGGTGTTTAGCTGAACGCTTGAATTTGAATCAAGCAAAAGCAT
>WQVR01000137.1 GCA_009785775.1 Candidatus Proendomicrobium guianensium | reverse complement strand
CATTTGTTTTGCGGCAGTGCTTTTAAAATTCTTGAGCGCGAGTTTTGCTTTTTTAACATATGCTGCAGCGTCTTTTACGGATTGTTCATGCCCGTAAAGCGACAAGTATGTAAGCTTGTCATTGTCTGCATCTGAGCCTTTTTTCCCCAGCAATTTTTTGTCGCCGTAAACGTCTAAAATATCGTCTGCTATTTGAAAAGCTATGCCTAAACTCTGCGCGTAAGTTTGAAGGGCGCCCAAAGCCTTTTTATCTGCACCCGCAAGCACTGCGCCTATGGTTAAAGACGCCGTTATTAAGTCTGACGTTTTATGGATGTGAATGAAACGGAGTTTCTTTTTTAAAACAGCTTTGTTTACTTTTTTCCAATTTCCTGCGGCTATTGTGTCTTCGCATTGGCCTGCTATCATACCGCGGTAACCCGAAAGCGTACTTAAAATTTCGCAAGCGCGAACAATTCTCTCAGGCTTAGAGTTTACTTTAGTTACAAGTAAAAATGCTTCGGTCAGAAGCGCGTCTCCCGCAAGTATTGCGGCGGTTTCGCCGAATTTTTTGTGGCAGGAAGGCTTGCCGCGGCGTAAGTCGTCATTGTCCATAGAAGGCAAATCGTCGTGCACAAGCGAGTAGGTATGCAAATATTCTACAGCGAGCGCGGCATTCATAATGTCTTTTTCCTTACCGCCAAAAAGTCCTGCGCCAAGTATAGTAAAAACAGGCCTAAGCCTTTTGCCGCCGGCAAGAAGTGAATACCTCATCGCGCGGCTTACTTCACAAGTGCCTTTAGGAAGGCTTGCCGTTAAAGCTTTGTTAATTTTTATTTCGTATTCTTTAAGATATTTAGTTATCATTATCTTCCTCGAAATTTTGAAGTTTTAAAGCATCGCCTTTTTTGGTAAGTATTTCTATTTTCTGTTTTGTATGTTCTAATTTTTTAGTACATTCTTTAACAAGCCCTACGCCTTCTTCAAACAAAGCCAAAGCTTTGTCTAAATCAGGTTCTGAGTTTTCCATGTCTTCAACAATTTTTTCAAGGCGCGAAAGCGCTTTTTCAAATTTTAAACCTTCGTTTTTTTTACTCATTATTTCACCTCGGCGCTAACTTTCCCGTCGGAAAATATAATTTCTATAATATCGGCTTTTTTCAGACGGCTTTTGCTTTTTACTACGGCGCCGTTAAAACTTGCAATGCTATAGCCGCGTTTAAGCACATTTAAAGGTGAAACCATATTTAATGCATTCGCCTTGTTTTCAAGTTTAATTTCTTGCAATTTACACAAGTTATTAATGGCGCTTAGCATACGTCTGCTTAAATCATCAACATATGTAAGTTTGTTTTCATAAATTAAATGCGGTTTTTTAAGCGCTCGCGCAAAGATATTTAATTTTTGGCTTAAAAACTCCGTTTTACGGGAAATTTCATAAAGCAAAGTTTTGTATGCGCCATCAAGTTTTATTTGTACACTTTCGTTAATTTGCGCAACCATTTCAGCGGCATATGTGGGGGTTGGGGCTCTGTGGTCGGCGGCAAAGTCTGCCAAAGTATTGTCGGTTTCATGCCCCACGCAAGATATCGCAACTATTTTAGAATTATAAATTGCCCGCACTACAATTTCTTCGTTAAACGCCCACAAGTCTTCTATGCTACCACCGCCCCTTCCTATAAGTAAAACATCAATATCGGGATAGTCAGCGTTTAGATGTTCTATGGCTTCTGCGATTTCAAACTTTGCTTTTTCGCCCTGCACTTGTACAGGGTAAATTATTGTTTCAAAGTTTGCCGCACTCTTTTTAAACACCGCCAAAATATCATGTAATGCCGCGCCATCTTTTGAAGTTATTATTCCCACCTTGCTAATAACTTTGGGCAAGGGTCTTTTGTGCTCGGCGTCAAAGATGCCTTCTTCTGAAAGCTTAGTTTTCAACAATTCAAATTGTTTATATAATTCCCCCTCTCCCGAGGGTTCCATACGGCTGACAACAATTTGATAATCACCGCGTTTTGGATAAGCGCTTAAACGCCCGAATATATTTACTTGCGCGCCGTCTTGCGGCGCAAATTTTAAAACATCTGCCGTGCTTTTCCACATCACTGCATTTACCTGCGCGTGAGCGTCTTTAATTTTAAAGTAAGCATTGCCCGAATGCAGTTTGTAACCTGAAATTTCGCCCGTTAGCCATAGCCCTGAATAATTATTTTCAAGGATAATTTTTACTTCGTTATTTAGGCGGCTTGGAGTATAAATATTTTCAGTCACTTAAAGAAAACCTTTTTATACTTCGTGAGCGTCCTGTTTCTTCGTCAACATCAACAATACAGCCCTGAAAAATATTTTTACCAAACGCAAGTTTAAAAGGCGTGTAAACGCCCGTTAAAAAACGATTTATTACAGCGTCTGCGTGCGTGCCGATAATACCCTCTTTAGGGCCTGCCATGCCTGCGTCTGTAATATAAGCCGTGCCGTTTTTGAGTATTTGTTCGTCTGCGGTGGGAACATGCGTGTGCGTGCCTATAACTGCCGAAACTTTACCGTCTAAATATAAGCCCATTGCAATTTTTTCGCTTGTAGCTTCGGCGTGCATATCTGCTAAGATTATTTTTGTTTCTTTAAGGAGTAGCGGCACAACTTTTTCAGCCACGCCGAAAGGGCAGTCAGTAACCGGCATATAAACGCGCCCCATAAGGTTTATCACGCCTATGCGTTTGCCGCTTGATGTTTCATAAACGCCATATCCTTTTCCTTGTACCGTGGCGGGGTAATTTGCAGGCCGCAAAACAGCGGGATTTCCTAAAACGTCTACAACTTCACTTCGCGCGAATGTATGGTTGCCTAGCGTTATAACATTAACGCCTGCTTCAAAAATTTCTTTGGCGGTTCTCGGGGTTATGCCTTTGCCTTGGGCAGCGTTTTCACCGTTTGCTATTACAAATTCAGCATTTTCACTTTTAATTAAATCGGGCAACAGGTTTTTGATAACATCGCGCCCGCCGGAGCCTACAATATCGCCTATAAATATTATTTTCATATTATGACCTCAAACATTAAGGGGGCGATGCCTGCCCCCTTAGCAACCCCCAGCGTTACTTTTTGTTGCAACAAAAAGTAACCCAAAAGCGGGCGCTTGGCAGAGTATTGCACAGCATACAGAGGTTAGCAACCCTCTGAACAAGCGCAACAACACGAACGCGGCTACTGTCGCAAGCGCCAGCAGTCCGCGAAAAAACAAACACAATTATAAAAACAAAGAACTAATACTTGTTTTT
>WQVR01000136.1 GCA_009785775.1 Candidatus Proendomicrobium guianensium | reverse complement strand
TGGTTTTAGTTGTTATAAATGGCTAGTGTCATAGTAGTGCGTAATAATTGATATTTTGGTTAATTTTTAATACAATTAGTGCAGTGCATATGCGGGTTTTCGCATAGCGCACGGTTTTTGCTTATGGATAAAATACCGGGAGTTATATACAAATGTTTAAAAAAATAGGTTTTTTTGTTATAGTTTCAATTTTTCTATTGTCAGCATACTCTGTTGCGCCGGCTTATGCGCGTGAACCCGGCGTAATTTCGCAAGTAAATGTGGAAGGAATTCAAAACGCTTCGCAGAGTAAGGTTTTGGGCGCTATAGAATCCAGAAGAGGACGTACACATACCGACGCTATAGCCCGCCAAGATGTGCGCGCTATTTTAGAGCTCGGCTCGTTTAACGATGTTCAGGTAAGGTTTGATAATGCCACAGGCGTGCTAACCTTTACGGTTTCTGAAAATCCTTTTGTGGAAAGAATTACTTTTACCGGAAACAGGCAAATTTCCAACGGGCGCCTTAGAAGCGTAAGTGTTTTGCGTGAGCGTGACTTTTTTGACCTTATGCGCCTTGAAGAAACCAGAGCCAGAATTACCAACCTTTACAGAGACCAAGGCTTTGCAGACGTTAATATTCAAATTCACCCCATAACAAACCCCGAAACAAACCGTATGACCATAACTTTTTTAATTACCGAAAATAACCAAATGACCATAGGCGGTGTCACTGTAGAGGGCGCGGAAGCTTTTTCAGCTTCAAGGATAGAGCGCATGATGAGAACGCGCGCGCGCCGTACTTTTCGTGAAGAAACTTTCCGCCGCGACCTTGCCACAATAGAAGTTTTTTACCGCAACCGCGGCTATATAGATTTCCAAGTTGAAAACTACGACATAGTTTTTAATGAAGACCGTACGCAAATGTTTATAACCGTTCAAATTTCAGAAGGCCCCCGTTACACTGTGGGCGAAATTATCTTTAGCGGCAACAGAAATATAACCGAGCGTGAATTAAACCGCGCCATAAATTTAAGAACCGGACATGTTTTCAATCAGGCAAGGCTTATTGAAACGCTACAGGCGGTGCACGAGTTATACTCGGACAGGGGCTTCCTTAACGTTATGTTAGACCCGCAGTTTTTTACAGACGGTGAACCCGGCGTGGTAGACATAGAAATTGTAATTACCGAAAATGCAGTTGTTTACGTTGGTAACATTTTTATAGACGGGCTTGGAAACACCAGAGAGCGCACCATAAGGCGCGAGGTGCTTTTAAATGAAGGAGACGTGCTTTCAGTCGGCAGAGTACGCAGAAGTATAGAACATATTTTTAACCTTGGCTTTATAGAGGGTGCGGAACCACATCTGTTGCCTACGCAACGCCCCAATGTTATGGATTTGGCGTTTGAAATTTCCGAAGGCAAACCCGGTATGATTACGGCAGGGGCAGGGTATTCGTCTATAGACCAGTTTGTAGGCTCTGTACAACTTCAGCACATGAACCTGTTTGGTCTTGCCCAGCGTGGAAACTTGTTGTGGGAGTTCGGTGCGCGGCGTCAGAACTATCAAATAGACTGGACAGACCCATGGTTTTTAAACAGGCGTATGTCGCTTATGCTTAGCGCTTACGACATGACGCGCATAAGGGAATACGCTTCACGCGATCCGCTAATAGGCAGAATCAGCGAAGCTTACCGCGAAAACCGCAGGGGTTTTTCTGCAAGAATAAGCCCGCGCGTTAGCGACAGAGTGTCTTTACTTTTCGGCTACTCTTACGAGCATGTGCGTCTTTACGACATTGACCCAAGAATTGTAGACGAACTTATATATCAAGACTTTATGGACTTTACCAGAGACCGTACCTCAAGTTTTATTTTTCAAATAGCTTATGACACAAGAGATTTTATTTTTTCGCCTACCCGCGGGCAAAGGCAGTTGCTTAGCTCTCAGATAGCGGGCGGGCCTTTGGGCGGTAATGTAAACTTTGTAAAAACCCAGTTCCGTTCAACCTGGTTTTTCCCTACGTTTTGGCGGTTTATTTTGTCGGCTAACTTGCACCTTGGGCATGTAGCCGCTTACGGCGGCCAGCAACATGTTCCAATTTACGAACGCTTCCACGTGGGCGGCGCAGACACTATACGCGGTTATGACTTCCGCACGCAAATAGGGCCTCCGGGGGGCGGACACTTTATGGCGGTTGCAAATATTGAATATCAATTCCCTATATTGCAGCAAAGGGGAAGGCCTTTTTTAATGGGCGCATTTTTCTATGACATAGGCGGCACATGGGACTCATGGGACGATTTGCAAAGCAACTTTCACTTAGGCCGCGAACGTAACAATTTAAAATCCGGTGTGGGTTTTGGTATACGCATTGCCACACCGGTGTTTCCTTTAAGGCTGGATTGGGGCTACGGGCTTAACCACAGGCCTGGCGACAGATTACAGCAGTTTTACTTTACAATAGGTAATGTGTTTTAAAATGGTGAAGTTAAGCTTACTTGCCATGCTTGCCGTTAGTTTTTTTTGCGCTCAAGCTTTTGCCGCGCCAAGAGGTTCGGTTGTAGTTTTTGCCGATATGGACGCTATTTTTGAAGCGCACCCGCAAACACAAACTTCGCGCGAAAGTTTGCGCGCGAAAGCCCAAACAAGAAAAGAAGCGATAGAGTTGAAAATAGCCCGTCTTGAGCGCCGCCTTGCAGAGGGCGACAGCGCGGATGAAACTGCCGCGGTTTCTGCCCGTCGTGGTTCGCGCAGAGGCGCGGGTAGTTCCGGCGACGGCGCTTACACAGACGAGAGTATTTACGGCTTAAAAACGCAAATAGCGCAAAAGTCTGCAAGCGTCAGGGCTGAAATACAAGAAATGGAATCCCGCGCAAGCCGTGAAATTTTAACAGATATAGAAGCGGCAATACGCCGAGTTGCCACAGCTAACAACTACAGCATTGTGTTAGACAGAAATCAGGTTGTCTATGCCGACTCAAGTTTAGATATAACAGACACGGTAATAAGAAATTTAAGCGCAAGGTAAATTTTATGCAAATGAAACTTAGTGAAATTGCCGCACTGGTCGGCGGTAAAGTTGTAGGCGATGAAAATGAAATTATTACCGGCGTTAACGGGCTTGCAGAAGCCCGCAAAGGCGAAATATCTTTTTTGGGCAACTTAAAATATGCGTCTGCCGCCCAAAATACAAACGCAAGCGCTGTGCTTTTTCCAGATAATGTAGACACGCAGAATTTTAACGGTAAAAATTTAATTTTAGTTTCAAATCCTCAAAGC
>WQVR01000135.1 GCA_009785775.1 Candidatus Proendomicrobium guianensium | reverse complement strand
CCGCGGTAGTTTTGAGGCGGCAGGTAAGGGCTGTCGGTTTCTATTAACAGTTTTGAAATATCGGTTTCTAAAACGGTTTGTTTAAGTTTGTCAGATTTAGGGTATGTTACAGGCGCGCATATTCCAAGCAGAAACCCTAGTTCCGTTATTTTGTGCGCTTCCTCAGGCGTGCCTGAAAAACAATGCACAACCCCGCGGCTAAGCCGCCCCTTATCATGGTAATCAGTTAAAATTTTTATTAAATCGTCATATGCGCTGCGGCAGTGCATTATTACGGGTTTATTTAGTTCGATGGCAAGATCTAAATGTTTTGCAAAGTATTCTCTTTGGAGTTTTTTGTGTATGGGGTCCCAGTGATAATCAAGCCCCGTTTCGCCCACGGCAACTGCCTTTGGCAAGTTAAGATAAGACGGTAGTGCCGCCATATTTTCGTCATTTAGTTTTTCGGTATAGCTTGGGTGTATGCCGTATGCGGTATAGATATTTTTGTTTGTGTCTGCAAAAATTTTTGTGGGTTGCCAATCGGCAGGATCGCAGGCAATTTCTATAATTATGCCAACTTGGGTGCCCTCGGCGCGTTTTAAAGTTTCAGCCCTGTCAGCGTCAAATGAGACATCAGTTAAATGCGCGTGAGTATCTATTAACATTCCATTCTCGGAAATAAAATGCCTTCAAGTTTTAATGGCGCGCCTTTTTCAATAAGGGGCGTAATGCCCTCTTTGAAATAATTTTCAGTCTTTTTGTAAAGAGTGCCCTCGGCGCCTCCGATAGATTGCCAAATTTTTTCGCAGGTGTCGGGCATAAACGGTACAAAGTGTAAAATTGTAAGCGCGATTGCTTGGAAATAATCATACATACACTGCGCCAACTTTTCTTTACCCTCGGGGCTTTCATCTTTTGCAAGTTTCCAAGGGGCGTCTGTTTCTATTTGTTGGTTTATAACGGTAAGTGCGTTTTGGGCGCTTTCTGCCGCTTTGTGAAATAAAAGATTATTTAAGTTTTCGCAAAAGCTTTGTTCTTTAAGTAAGGCTGTAACTTTACTAGTAAGCTCAAGCGCCATGTTTTTTGGCTCAGGCGCTACGCCTGCGAAGTATTTTTCCGCCATTTTTATAGTGCGCGAAACAAGGTTTCCTAAATTGTTGGCTAAATCTAAATTATATTTTTGTGTTAATGCCGCCCATGAAATGTCGCCGTCTGGCCCAAATGGTATAAGCGAAACCAAAAGATAACGCGCTTGGTCTACGCCAAATTTTTCTATTAACTCGGCGGGGCTTATAACATTGCCTATGGTTTTAGACATTTTGTCGCCGTTAATTGTAAAAAAGCCGTGCGCGTAAACTTTTTTGGGCAGGGGGAGCCCTGCACCCATTAAAAGCGCAGGCCAAATAACACTATGGAACCACAAAATGTCTTTTGCCATTAAATGAACGTCTGCAGGCCAAAACTTTTCAAATTCAGTTTCATTTTCAGAGCCATAACCTATTGCCGAAATATAATTAATCAGCGCGTCTACCCAAACGTAGGCGGTTTGGGTATTATCAAAAGGAAGCGGTATGCCCCAGGCGAGTCCTGAACGGGAAATGCTTATATCTTCAAGCCCAAGTTTTAGTTTGCCAAGTATTTCATTTCTGCGGCCTTCGGGTTCTATAATTAAAGTACCGTTTGAAATTTTTTCGATAAGTGTGCTTTCAAAGCTTGAAAGCTTAAAGAAGTAGTTTTCTTCAGAGTGCAGGGAGGGTTTTGTTTTATGGTCGGGGCAGCAACCGTTTTCGTCTAAATCTTTTTCAACTATAAATTTTTCACAGCCCACGCAGTATAAACCTTCGTAATTTTTTTTGTATATAAGCCCTTTATCAAAAAGTATTTGCAAAAGTTTTTGCACGCCTTTAAAGTGCTTGGCTTCAGTGGTGCGGATAAAACCGTCATTTGAAATGTTAAGTGCAGTCCAAGCATTTTTGAAATTCGCGCTTGTCATGTCGCAAAGGGCTTGGGGCGTAGTGTTGTTAGCCGCCGCCGCTTGGCAAATTTTTGCGCCGTGTTCATCTGTGCCTGTTAAAAAGTAAACGCTCTCCCCGTTTAGGCGTTTCCACCGTGCAAGCACATCTGCGGCTATGGTTGTATAAGCGTGGCCTATGTGGGGGTTGTCATTAACATAATAAATGGGTGTGGTTAAATAGAATTTCAATTTTGTTTTCCTTTGTCAGGAGTATTTTTTTTGGGCGGCGCATTAGAAGGTTTTGGGGCTTGCGGGTTTGCCGCGGGTTGAGGCTTAAAATGTTTTTTCGGCGGCTGTTTTTTTTCAACGTTTGCCGAACCCTTATTTGTATTTAAAGAAGCAAGCGTTTCTATGGGAAAAGTTTTAAAATCGGAAGCAGAAGTTTTTGAACCTTCGCCTTTGGTGCCAAAATCTACTGTGGCGGTTTCTTTTACGGCGTCTATAGCGGCAAGCACCCCGTAGCCTTGCGGCGTTGAAACTTTAGCGCCTACATGGGGCAACATTTTTTTTATTTTTGCGTAATGGTCGTTTTCATAAGCTATGCAGCACATAAGCCTTCCGCAAAGTCCTGAAAGTTTTGCGGTGTTTAGCGAGAGGCCTTGCTCTTTTGCCATGTCTATGGTAACAGAGCTAAACTCCCTTAAAAATTCGCTACAGCATAAAACCTGCCCGCAGGTACCTATGCCGCCTACCATTTTAGATTCGTCACGCACGCCTATTTGTACCATTTGAATGCGTGTTTTTAAAGCATGGCCCAAATCTTTTATAAGTTCTCTAAAATCTATGCGGCTTTCGGAAGTGTAGTAAACAAAAAGTTTTGACCTGTCTAACGTGTACTGTACGCAGGTAAGTTTCATGTCTATTTCGCGGGCTTGGGCTTTTTGTACAACAGTTGTAAATGCGTTTTTTGCGCGGCGGTTGTTTTCTTCAATGCGGCGTTCGTCTTCGGGGGTAATTTTTCGTAAAATTTTACCCACGCGGTTTTTTGGTTTTTCGGCGGTTTTGTTTGTTTGCGTTACAAAGCCGCTTTCCATGCCGTATTCCGTTTCAAGTATAACGTGGTCGCCTGATTTTAAGTTAAGGTGGCGGGGGTCAGCAAGCACGCGTTCTTTTATGCGCCGGACTATTACTTCTGTAAGTATCATTATATCTCCCGATTGCTTGTCTTTTGGACTTATGCTTTGTAATTTAAATATTTAACTTCGCGTATTGTTGACGTTTACGGCAACATACGCGCTTGTGCCCTTGCGCTTGTTCAGTGGGTTGCCGACCTCTTGCCGTTTGTGCGACACACT
>WQVR01000134.1 GCA_009785775.1 Candidatus Proendomicrobium guianensium | reverse complement strand
CTGCATAAAACCCTTTGGACTCTAGCAGTTGCTCGTGATTGCCTGTTTCTATAATATCGCCGTCTTTCATTACAAGTATCACATCTGCGTCTCTAATTGTAGAAAGCCTGTGGGCAATTACAAAGCTTGTGCGCCCATGCATAATATTTTTCATGGCTTTTTGTATAAGAATTTCCGTGCGGGTGTCTATAGAGCTTGTTGCTTCGTCTAAAATGAGTATTGCAGGGTTTTTTAAAATAACGCGCGCTATAGTAAACAACTGTTTTTGCCCTTGGGAAATGTTAGAGGCTTCTTCATTTAGAATCATATTATAACCGCCCGGCAGCGTGCGTATAAAACTGTCGCAATGCGCCGCTTTTGCGGCGGCAATTACTTCTTCGTCTGCGGCGTTCGGGCTGCCGTAGCGGATATTTTCCATAATAGAGGCATTGTAAATCCACGTGTCTTGCAGCACCATGCCGAATATATTGCGAAGCTCAGCGCGGGTAAAATCTTTGGAATCTTTACCGTCTATAAAAATTTTGCCTGCGTTTAGTTCATAAAACCGCATTAAAAGTTTTACAACCGTAGTTTTTCCAGCGCCTGTAGGCCCAACTATGGCAACCATTTGCCCTGCTTTAATTTGTGCTGAAAAATTGTTTATTACAATTTTTTCAGGAGAGTAGCCGAAGCGGATATTTTGAAAATCGACAATGCCTTTATAGCGTATTCTGCGGAAAGGTTTTTCCTCATCTGCTGTTTCTTCGGGTTCTTCTAAAAATTCAAATACGCGTTCCGCCGCCGCTATTGTAGATTGCATCATATTGCTTGAAGCGCCAAGCTCTCCCAGCGGGTATGTAAAGTTTTGTATGTATTGGATAAAGGCTTGTACGTCGCCTATTGTAATTACCCGTTGCACTACTAAATACCCGCCTAAAATACAAACAAGCACATATCCCAAGTTTCCCACAAAAGAAAAAATAGGTTCTACAAGGCTTGTCATAAACTGCGCTTTCCATGCAGAAGAGCGTAATTTTTTATTGGCTTTATCAAACTTTTCTTCCGCGTCTGCTTCGCCTCTGTAGGCGCGTACAATATTGTGGGCGCTATAAGTTTCTTCCACAATGCCTGAAATTTCGCCAAGGGCTGTTTGTTGCTCGCCAAAATATACGTAAGACTTTTTTAAAACCGCCATTAAAATAGTGAAAGAAAGCGGTATCACTACCATGGTAACGGCTGTCATAAGCGGGCTAATCCAAAGCATCATGGCAAAAATTCCGACCACGGTGGTTGTTGAGCTTACCAACTGCGTAAGGTTTTGGTTTAGCGTTTGACTCATGGTGTCTACGTCGTTTGTAATGCGGGAAAGTATTTCTCCGTGAGAGCGCGTATCGTAATAATTTATAGGCAGGCGGTGCATTTTTTCTGAAATTTGCGTTCTTAACTTGTAAGTAACCTTCATAGATACTCTTGCCATTAATGTTTCTTGCACAATATGGCAAACGGCTGAAACTATATAAAGCGCGATAAGCCAGCCTGTAATTGTTAACATATACGGAAAGTTAGTGAGTAGCCCCGTGCCGAACCAATAAGCCATCATGCCGTCTACAAGCGCGGTGGTAATGCGCCCCATAAGGCGCGGACCTATTACGGAAAACGATGTAGAAAGCACCGCTAAAGTCACTACGGTTAATAGTACCGCTTTATGCCCAGACAAATATGCCATAAGTTTTTTTACGGTGGCTTTAGGGTCGTTAGCTTTGGCGGCAAGGGTTTGTCCGTCAAGCCCTAAGGGATCGTAATTAGTTTGGTTTTGTTTTTTTTCTGTGGAGTGGTCTGTCATTTTGACAGTTCCTCCTCTGAAAGCTGCGAGGCGGCAATATCTTTATAAATTTGGCAAGTGTTCATTAACTTTGTGTGGCTGCCGCGGCCTGCTATTTTGCCTTTATCTAAAACTATAATTTGGTCTGCGTCCATAATAGAAGAAATTCTTTGTGCGATAATAAGTAAAGTGCTGCCCGCAACTTTCTTTTTAAGCGCGGCGCGAATACTTGCGTCTGTTTTTAAGTCTAATGCGGAAAAACTGTCGTCAAACAGGTAAATAGGCGCGTTTTTTACAAGCGCTCTTGCAATAGAAAGCCGCTGTTTTTGCCCGCCTGAAAAGTTAGCTCCGCCTTGTGCGACATTAGATTCATAGCCTTGCGGTTTATCTTCAATAAACGCGCTTGCCTGTGCAGTGCTTGCGGCGTCTTCAATGCGTTCTTGTGTGGCGTTTTTGTCGGCATAAAGCAAGTTAGAGCGAATGTCTCCAGAAAACAGTAATGCTTTTTGCGGGATATAGCCTATTTTATCGTGAAGGTCTGGTTTGTGAATATCGCGGATATTTATGCCGTCTATGTATATCGCGCCGCTGGTTGTGTCATAAAAACGTAGCAGTAGCCTGAATATTGTAGTTTTTCCCGCGCCTGTAGCGCCTATAATAGCTGTGGTCTTGCCCGAGTGCGCGCTAAAACTTATATTATTTAAAACATCTTCATCGCCTTCTTTTGCGCTTGGGTAATGGAAGTTTACGTTTCTAAATTCAATAGCGCCTTTAATTTTTTTATCAAGCCTTATAGGGTTTGGGTTATAGACAATACTGCTTTGGGTTTCTAATACTTCTTTTATGCGTTCTGCCGATACTACGGCGCGCGGAAGCAATATAAATGTTATTGCAACCATTAAAAAACCAAATATTATAAGCATACCGTATTGCAAAAACGCAAAAATATCGCCTATATCAAGGCGGAACGCGCTTGCTTGGCGCGCGCCTATCCAAACAATTAAAGCGGTTGTAAGGTTTAGTATAAGCATTATAGTAGGCATCATAAACGCAAATGCCTGCGACACAAACAAATTGGTTTGTGCCAATTCTTTATTAGCTTTATCAAAGCGCTCTTTTTCAAATTTTTGGGTATTAAAAGCGCGTACTACTAAAATGCCGCTTAAGTTTTCGCGGGAAACCAAGTTCAAGCGGTCAATTAAGCTTTGCAGCATTTTAAATTTAGGAAGCGCTATGGAAAACAAAACAGACATTACCCCCACCATGCAAATAGTTGCAAGTATTATTATCCACGTCATAGATACGCTTCGGTTAAGGGCTAGTATAATGCCGCCAATACCTATAATAGGGGCATAAATAAATTGGCGGATAACCATCATCATAGTGTTTTGTATTTGCGTAATGTCGTTTGTGGTGCGTGTAATAAGTGAAGAGGTTGCGAATTTATTTATTTCTGCATCTGAAAAGTGCAAAACTTTTTTAAACACGGCGGCGCGCAAATCTTGGGCTACGCCTGTG
>WQVR01000133.1 GCA_009785775.1 Candidatus Proendomicrobium guianensium | reverse complement strand
GCTGTTGCACAACAACTTTAGGTTGCTCTATTTCCGGTTGTTCTATTTTGGGTTCAGGCACAACTTGCGGTTGTTCTGCTTTAAGTTGCTCTACAGGCTCGGCCTGTTCAATAATTTGAGGCTTTTCCGTGGTCTCAACTGCTTTCGGTTTTAGTTCAGCTTTAGTTTTTTTTGCGGCAATTGTTTTGGGTGAAGCTTTTGTTTTCGAGTCAGTTTTTTTCGCGACCGCTTTTTTAGATTTTGGTTCAACAGCAGTTTTTACAACAACTGTTTTGGCTGAAGCTTTTGTTTTAGAGTCAGTTTTTTTTGCGGCCGCTTTTTTAGATTTTGACTCAACAGAAGCCATAGCCTTTTCTTTAACGGGTTTAGCTTTTTTTGCAACCGTCTCTTTTTTTGTTTTTAATTTATTTTCTTTAGAGGTTGACTCTTTAGACGCAGTTTTTTTTGTTGCCATAATTGCACTCCCCCGTCAGTTTAAGAAATATGTTTCTTAGCGGCTTCAATAATTTTCTCGGCGGTTTTCGGGCCTATGCCGGGAAGGGTGGTTAAATCGTCTACATTCAGCGTGCTGAGTTTTGTAATGTCTGACAATCCCGCTGTTACCAAAATTTCTATATTTTTTGCGCTTATGCCTTCAAGTTGCTCTAACGCTTCAGTTTGAGAAGCAGCTTTTTGCTGGCTTGCTTCTTTCTTCTGACTTTCACTTTTTACGTCTATGTGCCAGCCGGTAAGGCGCGCGGCAAGCCTTACATTATGGCCGTTTTTACCTATAGCAAGCGAAAGCATATCGTCTGCTACCAGCACTTCGACGCGTTTTTCTTCATCTGAAACCGTGTTAACCGCCAAAACTTTCGCAGGCGCAAGTGCGGCGGAAATATATTTTACGGGGTCTATAGAGTATGCTATTAAATCTATACGCTCGCCGCCAAGCTCGTCTATAATGGGCTTTACGCGCGCGCCTTTAACGCCAACACAAGCCCCTACGGGATCTACCTTAGGGTTGCTGGAAATTACAGCCACTTTAGAACGCATACCGGGGTCACGCACAACGGTTACTATGTCTACTATTTTTTCGTAAATTTCGGGCACTTCCATTTCAAAAAGCTTGCGCACAAAATCAGGGTGCGCGCGGCTTAACACGGTGCTCGGGCCTTTAAGGTTTTTTTCAACCTTAATGATTATGCCCCTTATGTGCTGGCCAACGTTAAACTTTTCTCTGAAAACCTGCTCGCTCTGCGGGAGCACAGCTTCGGTTTTACCAAGGTCTACAATAATATTTTTATTGGCTATGCGGTAAATTACGCCGTTAACAATTTGGCCTACCTTGCTTTTCATCTCGTCGAAAAGGGTTTCGCGCTCGGACTCTCTTATTTTTTGCACTATTACCTGTTTTGCGGTTTGGGCGGCAATGCGCGAAAAGTCCTGGGTGTCTAGCGGTATTTTTATTTCTTTGTCAACTTCGGCGGCCTTATCTATTTTTTTGGCTTCGGCAAGCGAAATTTCAACAGCGCTGTTTTCAACGTTCTGGGCAACTTTTTTTAAAACGTAAGCTTCCATATTGCCGGTTTCGGGGTCTACCTTGGCTTCAACATTAACATTTTTGCCAACATGTTTTTTATACGCCGACACTAACGCATTTTCAATTACCGATAAAATTTCTTCTTTAGGGATTTTTTTATCTTTTTCTATTTGTTCTAAAGCAATAAGAAGTTCACTTTTTTCTGACATTTTTATAATTCCTCCGTTAAAAATCCGGTTCAAGCTTTGCTTTTTGTATGTTTTCAAAATTTATTTGTACAGCGCCGTTTGTTACGTCGCGTAAAGTTAGCACGCCGTTTTCAAAATTTTCTATTATGCCCAAAAAATTCCGCTGATTATTTATGCGCTCAACCGTTTGCAATTTTATTTTTTGACCTTTAAATTTTATAAAATCTTTCTCTTTTTTCACTACCCTGTCTATACCGGGGGAAGAAACTTCTAAAACATAATTTTCACTTACCATTTGGCTTTCTTCCAGCAAGGTCGAAAATTTATGGCTTAAGTGCGCGCAGTCATCTATATTTATACCCGAAGGTTTATCTATAAAAACGCGGATAACGCGCTTACCGCTTTCTTTTACGTATTCGATATCTACAATTTCGGTTTGCGCGGCGTCTGCTTCTGCGGCAAACAAAATTTCAAGCTTTTCACTTATTTCGCCCATTTCAAATCCTCTTTCTGCAACTACTTACATTACAAAAAATTAAGGCGGCTCTTGGCCGCCTTAGCAGAAATTATTGTATAAAACTTTTACTGTTTTTTCAAGTCGGAGCTTCACGCGCAATTGATTGACAGATTTTGTATAATGCTGTAAGATTACTTTAGGGTTAAAATTTGAAGAGGCTATTTTATACTATGACCAAACAAAACGCTCACACGATTTTTATGAAAATTTTGGCTGTAATTATTTCCATATTCTTTTTTATCGCGCCTTATGCCCCCAATATGTTCCATTTGCGTTTCCATGTTTTTGACAGCTTAGCCCTTGTGTCGGCGCTGAATTTCGCAAAGAAATGTGCAGTGCGCTATTCTTTAAACCATTACCAAGCCCATACATCCCCCTCTCTTGGCAGACACTCTGTTATAAGACCTTTGATACCCGGTATACTTACCGATTTAAGAATATCTGAAGAGGAAGCATTATATCAAGAAGCCAGACGCCTAGAACGCAGATTAGGAACCGCAGAGAATTTGCGCGGCAGCAGGCGTGAGTGCAGAGGCCCCGCACGCGGCGCTCTTATGTGGGCTATCGTAAAAGCCCAAAGAGAACATTTCGAAACATACGGTACTTATGTTTTTACTGACGGGTTTGCAAGAAGAAGTGAGGAACTTGGCATAGACACCAGAGATTTTGCTTTTTTCAGAGAATTTAAAATAACAAGCTTGGAAGATAGTGTTTTAGTTATAGAAATACCAGATCCTTTCAATCAAAGATACCACCTTACTCTTTACTACCCGAAATACGGCAAAAAGTTTACAAGAGGCGGACACACCGCACCTTTCCACACGTTAGGCAAGGATCCCTCTAGCCGTATACATTTCAGCGGAATTTAATCAAAAGCCCGCACCTTTCAATACTTCCCTCATTGCCGCGGCACTTTTTCTAAATGCCTCTGCTTCCGTTTCGTTTAAAGCCATTTTTAAAACTTTTTTTACGCCTTGCGCGTTAACTACAGCAGGCATACTTAAATAAACGTCTTTAGCGCCGTAAATCCCGCCTGCAAGGCTTGAAACAGGCAATATAGAATTTTCATTATTAAGAATCGCTTTGGAAATTCTTGCCAAAGAAAGCCCTATACCGTAAGAGG
>WQVR01000132.1 GCA_009785775.1 Candidatus Proendomicrobium guianensium | reverse complement strand
TTATGCATAAGTATTTTGAACTTCTTACCACGCGTGATATGGCAGAAGTAAAAGCAATGCACCCTAAAGAAGCAAAAATGAGTCTGGCTGAAGAAATTGTAACGCGCTACCACGGTAGCGCCGCGGCGGGTGAAGCCCGAACGGGTTTTGATAAAGTTTTTGCAAATAAAGATTTGCCCGACGATATTGAAGAATATGTTTTAAATCAAGAAAAAATAAAACTATCTGACTTGCTTGTTGCGTCAGGGCTTGTTGCAAGTAAAAACGAAGCGCGCCGGCTTATAACTCAGGGCGGCGTAAAAATAAACCAACAAAAAACGGTTGAAGATTGTGAAGTTTCAAAAGACGGGCTAAGCCCGTCTTTTGTAGTGCAGGCGGGAAAATTAAAATTTAAAAAAATAGTGTAAAGAGGTATTAAAAATGAAAAAATTATTGTACATTGCGGCTTTTGCTATTTGCGGGGCATTGTTTTTGGCAGCTTGTTCGTCAACGCCAAGGGTAACCCGCTTAGACGCAGACACTCAGGTAGACCTTTCAGGCCGCTGGAACGCCGCGGACTCGCGTTTGGTATCACAAGAAATGATAAGAGATTGCTTAAGCCATTTCTGGATAGACCAATTTATGCGCCAAACCGGCGAAATGCCGCGCATAATAGTGGGTACCGTAAGAAACCTAAGCGATGAGCATATAGACACCGGCACTTTTGTGTCAGACTTAGAACGCGCTTTAATCAATTCAGGCAGAGTGCGTTTTGTGGCGTCTGCAGATCAACGCATAGAAATCCGCGAAGAGCGTTTAGACCAAGCCATACACGCCCGTCCCGATACCGCCGCTCCAATGGGTCAGGAGACCGGCGCGGATTTTATGCTTCAAGGTCAAATTAGAAGTATAAGGGATTCTATAAACAGAAGGCAGGCAATATTTTATCAGACTGAACTTGAATTGACGTGCATGCGCACTAATGAAAGAGTTTGGATAGGTCAAAAGCAGATACAAAAGTATATTTCAAGAAGAAGATTCAGGGGATAAAACCCGCCAATGCGCGCAATCGCCTGTTTTTTGCTTATTGCTTTAAGTTTAACGCTTAATGCTTGCGGCTCCTCAATGAGGAGGCACAATGAAACCTTAAACAGAAAAATTGTCTCTCAAAATTTTGAGAGCGCGGCTAATTTTGTTGAGCGTTCGCAAAACAGGTACGGCTCTAAAAATGAGATGTTGTTTTATTTAAACGCAGGGCTCATGCGCCACCTTGCGGGCGACTATTCCTTAAGTAACAATCACTTTGAAAGAGCTAAAGCAGTTTTTGACGAAAACTTAACAAGAAGTATAAGCGCAGGTACTGCGGCCCTTGCCGTAAGCGAGTTGGCACGCCCATACTTCGGCACGGATTATGACCGCGCCCACATTAACTTTTTTTGCGCGCTGAATTTTATGCGCTTAGGAAAACCCGAAAGCGCCGCTGTTGAAGCCCGCCAGTTAGACGTTTTTTTTAGAACCCTAAACACCACCCCAAGAACAAACCGTTTTTATAATGACGACCCGTTTATAAGATATTTTATGGGTATTGTTTATGAAAGCGCGGGGCTTATTAACGACGCTTTTATTTCTTATAGAATGGCTTTAAACGGTTACAGGCGTCAAAACGTTGTTGCCGTTCCCCCTAGTTTGCCCGTAGCGCTTGCGCGCACAATGCGTGCAATGAGGCTAAGTCAGGAACTTGCCGCACTTACAAGAGAATTCCCGCACGTAGCCGAACCGCAAATAGAGCGCGATAGCGAAATTATAATTATAGGCTATAACGGCTTTATTCCCAGAAAATTAGACACTCTTATTTCATTATCTTTAGGCGACGCATGGGTTTATGTAACCCATGCTAACTTAGACACGGCAGACGAAGCAGACTTTCACAGGGCGAAAAGCGCTGCTATAGGTGCGCTTGCCAACGATACTATTACCGTTGCTCTTCCAAGAATTCAAAGAGTGCCAAACAGAATAAATTCTTTTAGCGCAAGGTTGGGAAGTGAAGAAGTAAACTCTGTGCTTGTTTCAAACCTTGCAATAATCAGGGAAAGAAGTTTCTCGGAAGATTTGCCGCGTATTTATGCCCGCACAGTTGCGCGCGCGGCAATGCAATATGTTTTGCGCCGCACTGCCTCAAGAACTGTAGAACACCACACAGGTTCTCAAACAGTGGGCTTTATAACCAACAGAGCCCTTAATGTAGTTAGCGCGCTTACGGCAACATCCGATACGCGCGGCTGGGACACCTTGCCCGAAACTATTCTTATGGCGCGCATACCGGCATATGAGGGCAGGCATGAAATTGTTGTGCATTTTCGCGGCAAGGGCGGCGATATAGTGCAAACAAGAAGGGTTGAAGTAAATGTGGAAAAAGGCAGAAAAGCTTTTGTGATACTGCGGAGTTTTGCATAAAAAATGGATAAAATTATTTTCAAAGACACTCCCAAAAATGTGCAAATAGACGTTAATAATTTTTGTAATTTAAGTTGCCCAATGTGCGCCAGCCGCGAACGCCGCCAAGGCAATAAAATTACGCCTGAAAATATGAGTATTGAAAATTTTAAAATTATAGCTTCAAAGTTAAATTTTCCCGCACATTTTACCTTTGGCAATAAAAGCGAACCTTTAGTAAATCCTGAAATTTTCAATATGATAAAGTGCTTGCGCACGGTAAATAAAGGCGCCTATACTCAAGTGCTTAGTAATTTTAACCTTTTAGAAAATTTTGGCGTAGAAACTTTGGTAAACTCAGGTGTAGATCACATACTTGTAGGCTTAGACGGCACTAACAGCGAAATGTACGCTAAGTACCGTATAGGCGGCAATTTTGACACTGTAATAAAAAATATAAAAGCCGTTCAAAAATACAAGAAAGACCATAACATTTCAACGCCCCTTATGGAAATAGTGTTTGTGGTTTTTAAACATAATGAGCACGTTTTGCAAAAAGCCAAAGATATGGCAAAAAGTTTAGATTGTGCCATATCTTTTCGCCATACTGATTGCCACGCGGGCTTTGAAAGTTGGTTTCCGCAAAGTATTGATTTTTCAAGTGAGGAATTTAACTTGGCACCCAGAGCCAACTGGGCAGAAGAACTTCCCTTTAATGCCCCCTGCAAAGAGCCATGGCTTAAAATGAATATATATCACAACGGTGAAGTTTGTACTTGTTGCAGCGACGCTAAAATTTCTGCCGGAAATATTTTTAAACAAAATTTTAACGAAATTTGGAATGGAACGGTTTATCAAAGCGCCCGCTCGGTACTTTTAGGCGGCAAGGCAAACACGGCGCAAGCTAATGCCTGCTTAGAGTGCCCCGTATACACAAAAAACAACTGCAACGCTTTTGATTTTAAAGTTGATTAGCGCGAAAAAAAGTTTTT
>WQVR01000131.1 GCA_009785775.1 Candidatus Proendomicrobium guianensium | reverse complement strand
TTCGTATAACGGGCTCAAGTATGCCGTCGGGAAAAATACGGCGAAGACCGGCAATGGCGTCTTTAACGTCTTGCAGGGCTTCGGAGGCGTCTTTTGTAAGTTCAAACTCCATAAAGGTTGTTGAAACGCCGTCTTGGCTTACAGAGGTAATATGCCTTATGCCCGACACTTCGCTTACAATATTTTCAACGCGGTTGGTTATGCGGTTTTCTATTTCTTCAGGGCCTGCACCGGGGTATATTATAGTTACCGTAACAAAAGGAAACTCTACATCCGGAAACATGCGCACAGGCATACGCGCCATGGAAATAAGCCCTATTATTATCATAGCGCACAGTATCGAAAAAATAAAAGTGGGGCGCTTTATTGAAAGTCGTGCTAAATTCATTTAAATTTTCTCCGACGGCTTATTAATAGCCGTGCTAATATAAATTATACAGCATTACCGTCTTCTTACATAAACAAAGTATGCCATGTTCGGCTCTCTTGAAGCGGCAAACTGATGTGAAAGCGGTATAGTCGCAGGCCGCCTGCCGCGCACACTGCCGGAAGCATAAGGAACATTGGCATTGTAGCTTGGGCTCCACGTTTTGGGCTGGCGCGCGCATATTACGGCAATGTGGCCGCTTTGTGCGCTTCGCGAATTATAAGTTACTAGCACCGTGCGCCCTCTGCGCGCTTCATTAAAAGCCGCCTGATGATTTAACCTGCCGTTTTGGCGCGGTATTATTTCCCAGTTGGGCGAATTTCTAAGGTAATTATCTAATCCGTTAGCGTTTGTTCGGGGAAGATGTATGCCCCTGTGCGCCATAGAATAAATAACATACAAATTGCAATGGCGTTGCCGCTGTGCCTGAGCATGCGTTACCCGCTGAACTTGCGGGGCAACTTCTTGCGTTTGCCTTGGCGGGTTTTGCTGAATTTGTTGTTTTTGCCTGCGGCACCTTGGCGCCGCCCACGCGCAACCAAAAAACAAAAAAACGCCTAAGCAAAAAATGAATACCGGTTTAAATTTATACATCAATAAAACCCCGCGCCACTTTCAAGTAGCTTTTTTTGGTTTTTTGCATGTTTTTACTTGTGCCGTTTTTGTCAGACGGGCATCGCCTAGATTGTATAAAATTTTACGGTAATTGAGAAATTTTTGTATAATATATAAAACAGGTTAAAGCTTTAAGAGAGGCACGCCAATGCAATACCTTATTGCCGCCGTAGACGACGAAGAAGATATTTTACAAGCCCTGTCTGTAACTTTTAAAAAAGAGGGTTACACATTTAAAGGGTTTGAACGCGCAGAAAATTTTTTTAACTTCGTAAAAAAAACCACCCCCGACCTTATAATTTTAGACGTAATGCTGGAAGGCATTACCGGCTACGATATTTGCCGCACACTTCGCCAAGACAAGCGTTTGGCGCAAATACCCGTAATATTTCTTAGCGCAAAAGCAGAAGAATTTGACAAAGTTTTAGGGCTTGAACTGGGCGCGGATGATTATATAGCAAAGCCATTCTCGCCTAAAGAGCTTTCAGCACGCGTGCGCGCCGTTATGCGGCGGCTTGAAGCGCCAAGCAAAAAAACAAAAACTGACTCATCCCAAGAAAGCGCCATAAAAATAGATAAAGAAGCTTTTGAGGTTTTTGCAAACAGCAAAAAAATAACCGTAACTTTAACAGAGTTTAAAATTTTAGAATACCTTCTTGAAAAAAAAGGCAAAGCTTTAAGGCGCGACGAAATTTTAGACTACGTTTGGGGCGACGAAAAAATTATAACAGACCGCACCATAGACGTTCATGTTAAAAATTTAAGAGAAAAACTGGGCACGGCGGGCAAACTTATAAAAAACATAAGGGGAATAGGCTACAAACTTGAAAACTAAAAGCATTTTCTTTAAACTGTTTTTTTTGTTTTTAGCGTGTTTTTTGCTTACCGCGGCTTTTTTTGTGGTGCTAAACAGCCACAGCATTAAAAGAAATAATATTGAAATTTTCACGCGCGAACTTACCGCCACGGCAAAAATTATTTCAGCGCACATTACTTACCTGCTTAAAACCGCGCCCCACAATCAGGTTGACGCTTTTGTAAAAAATTCTACCGCCGATTCTAACATGCGCATAACCGTTATAATGCAAGGCGGGCAGGTAATTGCTGATTCCGCCGTAGATATTACAAACTTCGGTTTTGACAGCCACATTGCCCGCGCAGAAATTGAAGAAGCTTTTGCAGATAATCTTTATACGGTGGTGCGCCATTCTAACACTTTAAACAAAGAGCTTTTATACGTTGCCCTGCCCCTTCATAATAATGAGGGAGATGTGTTTGCCGTGCTTCGCCTTGCCATGCCGCTACAAAGCATTACTTATCTAAGTTATGATTTTATATTAAAAAATTACGGTGCATTTATAGTTGTGGGAATAGCGGCGTTTTTACTTTCTTTTCTTATTTCAAGGCATTTCGGAAAAAAAATTGAAGAGTTAAACCAAGCATTCGGCGAACTTTCAAAAGGAAATTTCAATATACGCTTAGACATTCAAACAAACGACGAATTCCAAAAACTCTCCACCACCTTTAACGAAATGTCCGAGCAAATGCGCAAAACTTTTCAGGAAACTAATGCCTCTAAAGACGAGCTTAACAAAATAATTAATTCCGTTTCAGACGGCATAATGGTTACGGGTTCAGACGGTAAAATTCTGCTTGCCAACCCCGGCTTCAAAAAATTTTTCCCGTATAATCAAGCCCTAAACCCTTTTTACTGGCAGGTTGTAACCGGCAAACAGTTTAGCGTGCATATGTCTGCGGCGGGCGCAGCCGGCGCACAGTTTGTGCTTGAGCATTTGCAAAAACACTATCTTTGCACAATAGCGCCCGTGCAGCTTAGCAACAGTTTTGTAAGCGTGTTTCACGATATAAGCGGCATGAAAAATTTAGAAAATTTTAAAAAAGACCTTATCAGTAATGTTTCCCACGAGCTTAAAACCCCGCTTTCGTCCATAAAAGCCTATGCCGAATTTTTAGAAACCGAAACCGACCCCGAGCAAATAAAAAACTTCAGCGCCGTTATAAGCCGCAATACCGCGCGCCTGTCTAATATAGTAAACGATTTATTAACCCTCTCTGAACTTGAACATTCCGAAACCTTAAATATTGAAACCTTTAAACTTACCGAAGTTTTTAACGAAATAGCGGGCACTTTTACTTCCAAAGCAAAAGCCAAAAACATAAACCTTGTTTTAAATTGTTGCGATAAAATTGAAATTAAAGCAGACAAATTCCGCCTAAGCCAAGCACTGCTAAATACGATAGATAATGCTTTGCGTTATACCGAAGCAGGCACAGTAACGGCAAACACAGACAAAACCGGCTCGGGGCTTACCATTACCGTGCGTGATACCGGCATAGGCATACAAGACCAGCAT
>WQVR01000130.1 GCA_009785775.1 Candidatus Proendomicrobium guianensium | reverse complement strand
TTTAGTGTTGACAAAGCAGGCAAGATATTGTAAAGTAAACCACTTCTGTGTTCATTTGATATTTTGAAAGTTAAAAAAATTATAAGGAAAATATCTGAATGGCTATTGCCCCATTAAGAAAAAAACTCTTAGGCGAAGTTCTTGTTTCGGAAGGCGTGGTTACGCAAGAGCAGCTCCGTGAGGTTACCGAAGAGCAAGAAAAAACCAAAGAAAAATTAGGTCATATACTTTTAAGAAAAGGGTATGTAAGCAAAGAAAAGCTCTTGAGGGCTATGTCTTTGTCTTTAGGCGTTATATCCGTAAAGCTTGAAGACGCCCAGATAGATAAAAACGCCACGGCGTTTATACCTGAAAAGTTTGCCCGTCGCTGGCTTGTTATGCCGCTTGAGGTTTCAGACAATACCTTTCATGTTGCTATGGCGGATCCTTCCAATGTTGTTGTAAAAGATGAAATTGAAAAGCTTGTAAAAATGAAACTTTCGGTCGTTTTGATGGACGAAACCGAAATACGTGAAGCCATTGAAAAATACTATGTGCGCACAAGCCTTTCCCACGAAATAGACGTAGACAATGTTGAAGAAAAAGTAAGGCTTGAAGATTTCAGCGAAGAAGATATTTTAAGCGATGTAGACGCAGCCCCTGTAATCAAATACGTTAACTCAATATTTTTTGACGCTGTTGTTAAGCGCGCCTCAGACATTCACTTAGAACCCTTTGAAAAAGAAGTTTCTTTAAGAATGCGCATAGACGGTGTTTTGCGCGCATTTGCGCCTCCGCAAAAAAAATATTACAGCGCTATAATTTCCAGAGTAAAAATTATGGCAGGCTTAGACATAGCCGAGCGCCGCCTTCCGCAAGACGGTAAGTGCGCGGTTAAGGTAAACAATAACAAAGTAGATGTTCGCGTTGCCACAATACCTACTCTTTACGGTGAAAAAGTAGTTTTGAGGATGTTAAATAAAGATTTATTTTCACTGGATATAGACCGCATAGGCATGTCCGAGCAGGAATTGGCCTATTTTAAAGAAGCTATAAATGCTCCTTACGGAATGGTTCTTGTAACTGGTCCTACCTCAAGCGGTAAAACCACAACGCTTTATTCTGCGCTTAAGGCCATAAACACTCCGGACTTAAACATTATGACTGCCGAAGACCCTGTTGAGTACGAACTTAAAAACGTTAATCAGGTGCATGCAAGGCCTGATATAGGGCTTGATTTTGCGCGCATTTTAAGATCGTTTATGAGGCAAGACCCCGATGTTATACTCGTGGGCGAAATACGCGACAGCGAAACCGCTGGTATTGCCGTGCAAGCTGCGCTTACGGGGCATTTAGTGTTTTCAACCTTGCACACTAATGACTCGGTCAGCACGCTTAGCCGTATGAGTTTTATGGGTATAGAAAATTATTTGGTGGCAGATGCCGTAAATCTTGTTATAGCACAAAGGCTTGTGCGCGTGATTTGTCCGTTTTGTAAAACTGAAGAAAAAGAAATGCCTAAAGAAATTTATGAAAGGCTTGGCATTCCTGCTACCACAAAGCTTTATCGCGGTACGGGTTGCCAGCGGTGTGAGCAGACGGGGTATAAGGGAAGAACAGCCATTTTTGAAATGCTGTATCTGGACAGAGAAATTAAAAAGCTTGTTGCCAAGGGCGCCACAGACGTTTTTGTAAGAGAGCAAGCCGAAAAAAGCGGACTGAAAACCTTACGTCATGCGGCGATAGGGAAGCTTTTAGAAGGTGTTACCACGGTTGAAGAAGTGTTTGCGGTAACTTCAGTTATAAGCTAGAGGGGAGAACTTAAATGCCTTTATTTCGCTACAAAGCGGTAAATTCCGAAACTAATAAAACTGTCACAAAAACGATGGAAGCTTCATCTAAGAAAGATCTGATAAGCATATTGCGTAGCGAAGGACTTGTTGCGGTAAGTATTGAAGATTTATCGTCAGGTGCGTCTCCGGTTTTGTCAAAAAGCTTTGTCAGAGGCGGAAGAAGAAAGAGGGTTAGGATAGATGATATTGCCATTTTCTGCAGGCAACTTGCCACGCTTGTTAATGCCGGCGTTAACTTGCTTGAAGGTATTGAAGATGTTTCCGACATGTCCGTTAACCCGTCGCTCCGTGATTTGTTAAGAAAAGTTGCCTCATCCATAAGAGAAGGCAGTACCCTTTCAGACGCCATGAGCGAACATAAAGTATTCAATAAAACCCTTGTTGCCATGGTTTCTGTGGGTGAAAAAACCGGTAAACTTGCCAAAGTTTTGTCAGATTTGGCGGTATATCTTGAAAGCGCAGTAAAGCTTCAAAGGCAGGTTAAAGCGGCGAGCACCTATCCTATTTTCGTAGGCGGCTTTTTTGCGCTTGTATTGCTTTTGCTTGTATTGGTTATTATACCGAAGTTTGATGTAATGTTTCAGTCCTTCGGAGCAGACTTGCCTCTTCCCACCCAGATGGTTATGAATGTAAGTAATTTTGTAATAAATAACTTCATTCTGATGATTGTATTGCTTGTGGCTTTAATTATTGGTTTTAAAATTTTTAAAAGGTCGCCTGGCGGCAGATATATGTATGATAAAGCGCTTTTTAAGTTGCCTATATTTGGCAATATTTATACGAAAATTGTTCTTGCGCGTTTCTTTCAAACATTTGCCACGCTTGTAAAGAGCGGTATAGACATTATAGGTTCTATAGACATTGCTATGAAGGTTCCCGATAATGCCTATATTGAAGGCGTTTTAACAGACGTAAAAGAGAAGGTTATGGAAGGGAATTCCCTTGGAGACGAACTTTCCAAGCACAAAATTTTTCCACGCATGATATCAAGAATGACTGCTGTAGGTGAAAAATCAGGTCAGCTTGACGCAATGTTTGAAAAAATTACCGATTACTACACAGACGAAGTAAATGCCGCGGTTTCAATGCTTAGCTCAATTATAGAACCTGTGCTTATTGTGTTTTTAGGATTTATTGTGGGTATTGTTGTAGTGGCGATGTACTTGCCGATATTTAGGTTGGCATTTGTAATGATGCAGTAATTACTGTTAACGGAAACTTTAAATGATAAAAAACAACAAAGGCTTTAGTATTATGGAACTTGCGGTTGTAGCCATAATAGTGGCTATAATGCTTGTTATAGGGCACGCAGGAAACAGACGTTTTGTAAATTTAACGCGTATGCAGGAAGGGCGCTCTGCTATTGAAGATATTGTAGACCGTCAAAGAATGCACTACGCAAATACTGGAAGGTTTATTGCTCCTATCAGTAGTACTCAGTTACACGAGGCATTGGGGATAGACCTTAGAAGAAACAGATATTTCAGGAATTTTACTGTAACGCAACCTGCGGCTTTCGGTCTTGTAGTGGAAGTTACGGGTGCTGCCGGAACGCCAGTGTCTGGCTTGGTAGTCAGGGGCGTGTTTGACGCTATGCA